>VFZK01000369.1 GCA_016871215.1 Acidimicrobiia bacterium
GGTACTTTCGCAACTATTGATATAAGGTGCGGTAACCTCAACAGAGTTCACATTTCCTTCGGGTGGCCAGAAGTAGAGCAGGCCTGTTTCACGGTCGAGGGACCATTCTCCAGGCGTATCCAAGTCTTCGAGATTGTTCTCGACGTAGAAGCGGTTCCCCTCGCGCAGGTGCGTGGCTCCACCCAGCGTGTTGCGCGAGGCGTTCACAGCACGAGTCAGGTGAATGGTGCGGGCCTCAACGTCGACGGAACGGATAGGGATGATGTCGTTGATCCAGCAATTGCCTGGAATGATGAATACCTCTCCTGCTTGAGGTTTCGCCCAGCGGTGAGGAAAGACCCCCTCTTCATAACGGAAAGCAACCGGAGCTTCGATGCGTTCTGTCTTGGCCGGATCTTGTTCATCGACGGCAGCCTGAACAAACGCCCAACCCCCATAGAGGGGATCGGCCGGATCGAAGTTGGCGTGTCGTGCGCGAGTCATTCGTTTGCCGCCAACAAACAGCTGCCGAAACCACCATTGGCCGCGCCTGACTTCCGGGAGATATGCTCGTACGATCCGGCCTTTGTACGGCTCCCAATTCGTAATGGCCTTGGAGCCGCGGAGAATCGGCGTTTCTCCTGGGTGGGCTTCATACCGGATGGGAAATTGAGCCGTGCCTGAGTCTCCTCCCCAGAGACGGAGTGGCTCGGTCAAAGAATAAGTTCCACCGCGAATTCGCACCGTCACGGGCTGCTGCAAGCCTTGTTGAAACTTGAGCTGGCGGATTGCGTCGCGGGCCCGCGTCAAGGTCGCAAACGGCCCGTCGGTTGTTTCTGGATTTGCGCTGGCGATGGTTCCCGACCATCGGTCGTCCCCTGTGGGGGAAACGAAGAAGACCGTCTCGTCCGAAGGAGGGCGGGCCAGAGCGATGAGGTGTAGCGAAGCGAGACTAACAGCCAGCAGTGCAGGGCGCAGTGCTTTCATTGGAAAACTCCAGGTAGAAACGGAGAAAGTGGTTTGGACTTGAGCCCGAGACGTGTTCCCCTTATGGGGCTTCCTTCTTCAAGACGACCTGCTGTGTGAACCACTGCTCAATGTCCTGGCGGGATACCTGGCCTGACGGTATTGCGAGCCCGTGCTCTTTGGCGGACCGCTTGGATGTGCACGGGCTAAGTGCAAGTCATCTTTTCGCACCGGAGCGGATGTTATCGAACGAACCAGTGGAGATCAAGAAGGCAGAAATAGGCAGGTTCAAGGTGGCGCTGCCGCTGCTATTCCAAGCGCGTGGGCAATGACTCAGAGATCGCTCCACAACCGGCGGTCGGCAAAACCACAGCGCCAGAGGACTGGCGCACTCCAAAACTGGCGAACTGTTGAGATAGAGCGTGCTACGCGCGAGCGTCGTGGAGTGCGGCAGTCTTCTGCCGCTTTGAGCGCCACGGGCGTGGCGCACTACGAACGCAAAAAAAAGGCAGCCGGGAAAGCCGGCTGCCTTAGTGTGACTACAACTGAATGAGTCGTTCTTACTCTGCTAGAAACCAAGCCTCGCGCGGAACAGGATGTAGCGAGATTGCCCTCCGCTCGTGTTGAAAATCCCAAAATTCGCGGCAGAGATGTTGAGCGATGCAGGGCCAGAGGCGTTGCGATGGTTAAATGCATTCTGTGCGTACAGGTCGAGCTGGAAGTAAGGCCCAGACTCGTTTCCGGTCAGGCTCCAACGCTTAAACACATTGAAGTCTGTGTTCCAGTCCGTTGGCCCCCACAGGATACCGCGTTGAGCTGATCCGAAGCGGCCGATGCCTGCCCGTGGAACGGAGAAACAGGCTGGATTCCACAGCCTCCCCGGGGTGCTTCCAAAACCGTTCGGATCGCACGTCATGTCAGGGCGCCCACTGGTGCGGCCCGTGTTCGAAGGATCGGAACCCGAATAGGTTGGGGTGAAGCGCGCGTGGGTTGAGCCACTATAAATGAAAGCAGTCGTCCAGCCGCCCAGAATGTGATTCAAGACGCCCGGTATACCGCTGCCGAAACGCTTGCCGCGCCCCACCGGTAGATCCCAAACGACCCTGGCAGTCCAGCGCTGCGGAGAAATACCGTTCTGCCAGCCTTTGTCGCGGCTGCGGTTCCCAGGATCCTCCGCTTCAAAGCCGATGGTCGAAGAGAACAGGCCAGGATCGACGTCCGTCATTACCTTTCGGGTTTCCCACCAGCCACGGAAGTAAACGCCCTTGGCAAACTGGCGAGTCGCTTCGATCTCCAGGCCATTGTAGGTGCCGTTGCCTCCCAGCGAATGCATGTCTACGAACGCAAAGGCTGAACCCCACGGGAAGCGATCGGTTCTTTGGTTAAACGGAGTGGCACTTGGCCTGGCCGTCTGCAGGTTGCTGCGGAATGGCCAGTTGGTGCCTTTGGACCCGACATAAGAGAAGCGTGTTCCCCAACTGCCCGGCAGCTCCTTCTCGATGGTGATGTTCCACTGTTGATCATAGGCCCAGGAATCTTTGCGACTGTTGAGCGGGATGCCGCGAACACCTTGCTGGGCAACCGTCCCGGTCCCAACTGCGGGGAAGGGTCTGGCAAGTGTAAACAGAGGCACACCATTGACAATCTGGTTCGGGAAAAACGTCTCAGTACCGGCAAAGGGTCCAGATTCCCGGCCACCCAGCCAGCCCGCCCGATCCAAACCGCTCGGTCCAGAACCGGCCATGGCAAACGGGATGTGGTAGACACCGTAGCCGGCCCGCACCACAGTCTTGTCGGTCAAACGATACGCCAAGCCCAAGCGCGGATCGATGTGTAGCTTAGCAAAGTTCACCAAATCTTGCGGATATCCGGCCTCAGACGCTTTGACGACCGGAATCTGGTTTTTCGGCCAGACCGGAACGACTTTGTCGATGGCTTTGTCGGGTACCACGACCCGAGCTTTAGCAAAGTCAAAATTGTAGAAAAGCCCGTTCGCTTCCGTGGGAGCGCCATAATGCTGGAAGCGCACACCGTAGCTGAGCGTGAACTTCGAGTTCATCTTCCAGTCGTCCTGCACGAATGTTCCCCAATCGGCGCCCCGCGCATAGACTGGCGGCCGGGAAGTACCAATCGTGGTCCTGAAAGGCAGCCCCAGCAGGAAGTCTCCGATGTCGCTGCCAGTGAAGATTCCTGTGAACTCGTAGCGTCCCCAAGAGTCGGCGTTCAGTGCCTGAGTCCAGGGCCGTTCCCAGCTCATCTGCAAGCCCGTTTTGATGGTGTGGGTCCCGTGGTTGATGGACAGCGTGTCTTTCAGGTTCCAAACCGAGGGGTCGTCACGAGTGTTGTCTGGCCGCGTCCTTCCGAAAAGTGGGTAGGTTACTTCGCCCGGAGAAAATGACCCAGATAAAGCCCCGGGCTGGAACCCCCAAACCTGCGAGAAGAAGTTAGGCGCACCCGTCAAACCCGCTGGGGTCGTCCGTCCTCCCAGATCGGTAATACCCAATTCCTGCAGCAGGGCATTGCCTTCGACCCTCGAGTACTTCGCGACATAGCCCTGACGGTTGCGGCCAAACAGGAACTCGTTGACGATGCGTGGCGAGAAGGTGTGGGTATCCTGGATGCTCCACATTCGCGTGGCGTCGAGATCGCTTGCTATTGGCAGCGATTCGATCGTGTTGTACTCGTTCAGATCTCGATTGTAGCGATAGTGGGTAAAAGTGATGGTGTTGGTGGACGTAATCGCGTGATCGAACCGGAAATGCCAATGGTTCTCTGTCGTGTTGTTAATCTGGGTTCCGTGCACGTTATCCAACAGATTGCCAGGCGCGCCGAAATTGGGCAGAGGCATGTACTTAAAAGCCCGCTGCGCCTGCTGGCTCAGCATGTCGGCAGGAATCGTGTTGTTCGGGAACGGCTGGCCGGTGAACGGATTTCTGAGATTCACCCTCTGCTGGGTCACGACTTGGTTGAGATCGCCTCGCCGAATTTCCTGTGTGGGAAAAACATATCCGGTCAGGATCCCAGTACTGCGGTTGGTGACCGGCTGGTAGAGGAATCGAAAGAAGGTCTTGTTCCGCCCGTCGTAGACTTTTGGAATATAGACCGGGCCTGAAGCCATGAAGTTCCGAAACGTCGAAGGCCTTTCGCGCGGATGAGTTGTCTCGAAAGCCCTCAGCGACCGCAAGCGGGGATTGGCCACATGGATATAGGCCTCGCCATGAACCGCGTTGCTGCCGCCCCTGGCCACGCCGGAGACCGTAGTAGCGGTCTTGTATTCGGCCGACGCGTTCATCGAAACCTGGTTGATTTCCTGGGACAGTTCCTGGGGCGCGCGGAAGGTTCCGTAGGCGTTGGTGGCTACGCCATCCTGCTGGGCCACCGTGTTGTTGGCCCAACTTCCGTGCACCTGGCTGCGCGCATCCGCGCCTGGGTTATTGGCCACTGTGTAGATCATCGAGCTGAAGATTCTGAAAGCGTCAACCTCCTTCGTGGGCAGCGTGTAGGTCACGGTCGAGGTGTTGGTCTCGATGACTGCCGCGCGCTCGTCGACTGTAATGGTTTCGGCAACTTCGCCGAGTTCGAGCCGAATGTCGACCGTTCGCGTGCGGGTTGCGAACACCACGATCCCCTTGTTGACGTACTTCTTGAAGCCTGACAACTCGGCTTCCACCGTGTAGGTTCCTGGCGAAATTCCAGGGAGTTCAAACAACCCTTCCTGGTTGCTGACAGTGTTTCTGCTGAAGCCGGTCTGCTCGCCTGTGACGGTGATCTTGACGCCAACCGCCCGACCTCCTGAAGAGTCTTCAACCAAGCCCCGAACGCCGCCGTACTGTTGCTGCGCAAGTAACGAAAGCGGTAGGGACAACAAAACCGCGAGGCCCACAAAACACGTGAGTCTCACCCACTTCATGCGTTGCTGCATTGGTTATTCCTCCTTGTGGAATTGGTAAATTTCAGCTGCTAGGCGAAACCGAGTCGAAACACATAAATACAGTGTGTATCTCTAGTGCAATCCGTCTGCCAGTCATGGAAAAACTAGGTTCCTATAGATAGATTATAGATCAAGTCATACATTAATAGATGCTTAACTGACTGATGCGAAGCTCGCACAAAGTGCCATTTGCGTCAAAAATGCGAAAAACCATATTTGCGATATCTGATAAACCGTATTTTCGTAGATTCTGATTTGTTGGGGATTTGGTGGGAGCGCTTTTGGAGCCATGCCAGGTCGCCAACTGATTAGCGCTTTACCGATCAGCGTTCCAGGAAAATCCTCCGCATCGATGAGGGTGGCCAAATGACGGTCTCTTATCGATCCGGTCACATCCGCGCTGATAGTATTCAGGACAAATTGGACTCCTTTGAAGGGAGCTGCCAGTGTGGATAAAATGGTGCCCGCATGTTGCTTCCGAAAACATTTGCCTGATCGCTCACTGCTGCATTAGAATAACGGGCAACACTAGTGTCCAGCTGTTCGAGCCTACAGTGTCTGCAAGTTGTTCATGTCAGTTCAGTAACGGGAGTTTTTGGTAGTGACCGATTTCAATTTTCTTCACTCTTAGGAAGATCCACCCGGGAGTCAGTTT
>VFZK01000370.1 GCA_016871215.1 Acidimicrobiia bacterium
ATGTCCGGTGGAGGACGATGGACAGATTTTCGGGGTCGGCTCGGCATCGACAACACGACCCCTAGACTGACACAACGGGAGGTATTTGGCCAGCCCTTTGTTGCCAGCAGAACAACCCGAAAACTAGCCTGGCTTCTTTGCATCACAGAAAATCCTGGCTATCCATGATCTGGTGAGCCTCTTGGACGATTCGGGTGCTTCTTAACTTAACACCTATGGGCTTTGAGGGGAGCCTCGCTATACGAGCTATGCGATTCTGGGCGTGAACTCGGCGCACCAATCCGCTAGAATGGAGACCTTATTCTGCAAGAGGCTCCCTGCTTGCTGCCGTTAGAGCGACCGGAAGCAGGGCTTCACGCCAATGACTAGCGAGTCCCCAAGACGGCGCAAGCGCTTGATCGTCGTTCTTTCCAGCGTCGTTACCGTGCTGTTTGTGTTTGCAGTTTTGCAGCAGGCCCTTAACCTCAGCCCCTATGTTGGGGCACCGGATCGTGAAGAGGCGTTGCTGCTGTGGGCTCTCACCTCGCTGAACGTCATCCTGCTGGTCATTTGCACGCTCATCCTTCTACGCAACCTGCTGAAGCTTTACTTCGAGCGGCGCAGCCAACAGCTAGGCTCGAAGTTCCGGACCAAGCTGGTGGCGGCGTTCACAGGACTCACCATCATTCCAACGGTCTTCATGGCGTTGTTTGCTTACTCGCTTCTGCATCGAAATCTGGACAAGTGGTTCAGCACGCCGATCGACCGGGTGGTGGAAAACGCGGGTGCGATCGTTCAGGAAATCAACGATGTTGCCCGTCTCCACGCTTCGCGAAGCGCTCAATTTCTGGCAGCGCATCCCGGTGTTCGGGAACTGGCTGGGCCTGCCGGAGGCGGCCTGAGTGCGATCGAAGGCCTGGCTGTGGAGTATGACCTTCCCCTGATGCTGTTCTTCGATGGCTCAAGGCGTCTTGCTGGAGTCTACAAAACAGGCAAGGTTTATCTCCCTGGCCAACCTGAACTCCGGCGGATTGCCGGCCGTCTCCCAGTGCTGGTGTGGAATGGGGAACAGGGAGCCTTGACCGATGAAGCATTCGACCGGTTGATCCGCCACACCGGTGGAGCGGGGGCGACGCTCGATGCCGTCGACGAGGACGGGCAGGCAATGGTTTTGGCGGGTGCCGCGGCCGGAACAGAGGGTTCTGGGCCACCCTCCCTGGTGATTGGTTACAAGATACCGGGCGAGGTCCTTAAGCTGGCCTCGGAGATCTCGCGGTCGAGCGAAGACTATAAGGGCCGATCACGGCAGCGCCCGGTCGTGCGCGACAATTTCATGCTCTGGCTGGGTCTGCTGACCGTTTTCGTTCTGTTCTTCGCTGTCTGGATCGGCCTCTATATCGCCAAACGAATTGCGATCCCGATTCGAGCTTTGGCCGAAGCTTCCAACGAGGTGTCCAAGGGAAACCTGCGAGTCCAGGTGGATTGTCCGGCTCAGGACGAACTTGAGATTCTGGTTCGTTCGTTCAACCGTATGACTGCCGAGCTGCATGAGAGTTCAGAAAAACTGGAAAGGACGAATCAGGACCTGCAGTCCTCGAACCAAGCCTTGGAAGAGAGACGCCGGTACACCGAAGCAGTGTTGGAAAATATTCCAACTGGGGTGGTGTCGATTACGCCCGATCAGAAGGTGAGCCGCCTCAACCGCGCCGCACACCGTCTGCTGCAATGCGATCTGGAAGTGATCGGTCGCGGATTGGAAGCGCTCTTTGACGCGAAGGACCTCGGCGAGATGCGAATGCTGATCGAACGGGCATTCAAGGCCGGCAGCGCCGCACGGGACTTCAACTTCCACTTGAAAGGTCGCAATCTCTACTGTGCCGTGACCGTGAGCGCATTGAACAACGAGTCACCCTCCTCTCAAGGCTGCGTCATGGTTCTGGAAGACCTGACGGAGTTGCTCAAAGCACAGCGGGCCAATGCTTGGCGCGAGGTGGCTCGCCGCATGGCGCATGAGATCAAGAATCCGTTAACGCCGATCCAGCTCTCCGCCGACCGGCTGCTCAAGAACTACTTCAAAAGTGTGGACGACCTGCCACCGGCCAGCGATTTCGAATCCGTGTTGCGAGAGTGCGTCCAGACCATTCGAGACCAGGTGGCGGGACTCAAAGCCATGGTCGACGAGTTCTCCCGGTTTGCTCGTTTGCCGGGGGCCAGCATGGTTGCAACCGACGTCAATCGGCTTCTCGAACAGACGCTGTCAACATACAACGGACGCCTGGAGGGAATCAGACTCGACACTTCCCTGGCGCCGGAGTTGCCCGAAATCAAAGCAGATCCTGAGCAGTTGAAGCGGGTATTCGTCAATCTCATCGACAACGCCCTGGAGGCTCTGGAAGACGCTTCAGATAAGGGACTGTCCCTCGCCAGCAGCTTCTATCCAAGCCGGCGGACGATCGAGGTGGTCGTGAAGGACACAGGGCATGGTATTTCGCCGGCCGACAAGGAGAAGCTCTTTCTGCCTTACTTCTCCACGAAGAGGCGGGGCACCGGTCTGGGACTTGCCATTGCCAGCCGCATCATTGCTGATCACAAGGGCTACATTCACGTCGAAGATAATGTTCCCGCGGGCGCCAGTTTCGTGGTTGAGATACCGGCGGGTTAGTGGCGCTGCCCGCGCCAGAAGCGGTGAAAGCTGCCAGCCGTCCATGTCAGTCCTCGAACAAGCGTGGGAGGCAGTATCGCCAGCCGGCACGTCATCGGGCCCCAATCAGTTCGAACGCTGATGAAACGCGGACGATCTCAGCAGTTCCGCGATTCACCCTTACCGTCGAGTGGGGCAGGTGATTGCCTGCAGGCGGAAGCGGGGAAGCCTACGCGACTTCTGAGGAGTTCCTACACTTGCGGAGAAACACAATCCTTCTGGTGGATGACGAAGCGGGCATTCGACAATCGCTAGGCGCTGTCTTGCGGGAAGAGGGATATCGCGTCGAAGCCGTTGAAAGCGGTGAGGCCTGCCTGTCGTCAGTGCAGACCAATTCGTTCGAGTTGATCCTGCTCGATGTTTGGCTGCCGGGCATCGATGGGCTACAGACCCTCGAAACACTGAGGAGAGAAGGCGTGGGGTCGGCGGTTGTCATGATCTCAGGCCACGGCACGATCGAGACGGCAGTCAAAGCCACTCGCCTGGGTGCCTTCGACTTCGTCGAGAAGCCCCTGTCGATTGAGAAAACGCTGCTCGTCGTCAAGAATGCGCTCGACCACAATCGCCTGCAAGAGGAAAACCGCAACCTCCGCTCGGAGTTGGGCGCCCGTTACCGAATCGTGGGCAACAGTGTACCGATGAAGGCGCTTCGCCAGCAACTGGCGATCGCCGCGCCGACGAACGGACGGGTCTTGATCTTCGGCGAGAGCGGTAGCGGCAAGGAACTGGTGGCGCACGCCCTTCATCATCAGAGCCTGCGCAGCTCGGCTCCCTTGGTTGAAGTGAACTGTGCGGCCATTCCTGACGAGCTGATCGAAAGTGAGCTCTTTGGGCACGTGAAAGGGGCATTCACGGGCGCTACGCAAAGCAAGATCGGCAAACTGGAGAAGGCCGACGGAGGCACGTTGTTCCTGGACGAAGTGGGCGACATGAGCTTGAAGACCCAGGCCAAGGTGCTGCGGGCGCTGGAAGAGCAACGCTTCGAGCCGGTGGGCTCGTCTGCTCCCGTCTCGGTCGACGTCCGTGTGATCGCGGCGACCAATAAGAACCTGGACGAGGAG
This sequence comes from Acidimicrobiia bacterium, assembly GCA_016871215.1. Lineage (GTDB taxonomy): Bacteria > Acidobacteriota > Terriglobia > Versatilivoradales > Versatilivoraceae > VFZK01. Next base: position 3,742 of record VFZK01000370.1, read on the forward strand.
ATGGAGAAGGGAAACTTCCGGCAGGACTTGTTCTACCGGCTCAACGTCATTCCTTTTTATGTGCCGCCGCTACGGGAGCGCGTCGAAGACATTCCGGTCCTGACCAGTCATTTCATTCAGGAATTCTCGCAACTATACGGCCGCAAGCCCAAGGAGGTTGCGCCCGAAGCGATGGAGGTCTTGAAGCAATACCGCTGGCCTGGCAACGTGAGGGAGCTGAAGAACCTTGTGGAGCGAATGGTGATCATGACCGCCAGCAGCCGGCTGGAGGTGAGGCATCTGCCGTCCGTTGTCCTCAAAGAAAACGGCGCGCCAGAAGAGCCTGCCGAAGCGCGAAGCTTGTCCGAAGCGCGTTTGGCGTTCGACCGGGACTATATCCTGAAGAAACTCGAAGAGAACACCGGCAATATTTCCCGCACGGCCGATGCCCTCGGCATCGAGCGCAGCCATCTTTACAGAAAGCTCAAGAGCTTGAGAATCAGCGTAGACAAGACTTGAGGACCCGTGCCGACGATTCGCAGCTTTCCGCTTCAACGACAGTAGCTCTTCAGTAGTGAAGCTATCCTCGGAGAGAGCGACCACTAGCGCTTCGTCGGCTCAGGTTAGCTCGCCAAACAATTTCGCCAAACTTCCGCGCCAGAAGCGCACTCCCCAGCGCCACGAGACCGATTGAAGGAAAGATCAGGTTGCCATACCAGATGCCGGGCTCAAGGCTGCCGCCGATGCTCGAGGTGAGCGTTGCGCAGGGGTCCTTGGGGAGATGGCTGAAACATTCCATTCGGTATTCAGTGGAAGAAGTCAGCGGATCCGAGGCGGGCGGCGGGTTGGTTCTTGCCAAGCTGTCGGAAGTGCTCTTTGTCGAAACCCTGCGTCGCTACATTAGCAGTTTGCCTTCCGAGCAGACCGGCTGGCTCGCCGGAGTGCGCGATCCTGTGATCGGCCAGGCGCTAGCGCTGCTGCACAAGCAGCCCGAGCGGCCGTGGACGGTTTCGCAACTGGCCCGAAGCGTCGGACAATCGCGCACACGGTTTGCCGGGCGCTTCCGTCATTTTCTAGATGAGTCACCGATGGCGTACTTGGCTCAGTGGCGCGCAAGACTCGGGGCTGAGTTCCTTCAGTCGACTGAGGTCACCGTAGCCCAGGTTGCGGAGGCTCGGACATGGTTCGGAAGCAGCGTTCAGCCGAGCTTTCAAAACGGGAGTTCGGCTGCCCGCCCGCACAGTTTGGCCGCAAGCGGGTGAGTCCGCTTGTCCAACCCTCTCCAGACAAAGGCCGGTTACGCTGAGCGTTAAGCAAACGCGCTCGCAGCCTGATCCCTGGAAGCTGCGCCAAGCCATCGCCGCACAAAGGGAAAGCCCCAGTGGCGTTGGGCGCGGCGCAGAAGGCGATGGCCCGCTCTTTGTCGTTCGCATCCGCCTTGCGGATTGGACTGTAAGGCAGGCTGGCGTCCCATCAGACCAAGCGTAGCTCGGGGAACCCTACAGGGCGAACGCATCTAAAGAGGGCTGGACAAATCTGCATCCATATGCTATGACGACAAGGGGAAATAGCTCCAATGCGATCTCCGGAGCCCTTGTTCATGTCCCCACTCAAGCCCACCGCCAGCAGTTCTGGCAATCTCATGGGAGGGTTGCTCGACCAGCTGAAGCAAGTTAAGGATCCCCGCGTCGATCCTACCAAGCGCCATCTGCTGTCCGATATTCTGGCCATCGCCATCTGTGCGGTGATTTGCGGAGCCGATGAATGGACCGAAATGGAAGCCTTTGGGAAAGCCAAACAGCC
>VFZK01000371.1 GCA_016871215.1 Acidimicrobiia bacterium
CCGCGCTGCCCAACACCTCTTGCACCATCTCATCGTCCCGCACGTATCTCACATGGTGCATTCGCGCAAAACCTAAGTAAAACATCAACACGGTCCCCATCACGAATTGGGCATTACTCAGACTCGCCGGCTGCCGCTTGACCGTTAGCTTCTCGTACAGCAGCTGCACAAACTCCAGCTTCTCCAACAACGCCGCCAGCGGTAACAGGCCGCCGTACGGGGTCAGCACCCCGCCTCCAAAGTCGTACCGGGTGGCCGCCCCGATTTTATTGGCTTTCCCCCGCGTTCTTTCTTTTCCGCTCGCAACGGCCTTTTCAGACCTCGGCGCTTTTGCTATCTTCTCCATTCGGGAGTGCTCCTTTCCTTGATCGCTCTATCAAGTCTGGATAGGTCGTCTTTGCAAACCGCCTATCCTAGGGCACTCCCGCTTTCCTTTCAATCCCTCCGTTCCGGTTCAGTCGCTATAAGCCCGTTCGGCGCATAATCTGGGTCTAAGAAACTTGTTTTGGACAAGAGTGAGCTGGATTGAGCCCTTGCCAAATCTCAATGTCTGAAAGGTGGAGGCTTCAAAATGATCGAGCGTAAAGAATCGACGACAATCGGAGTAGTAACGAGCGCACTCTTAGGGCTGTTCTCCTGGTTTCTCGCCCCGGCCCTGCACGCCGAGTCAGAACGCGCCCTCAAGATCGGCAACGGGGCTTCGTGGTCATTCTTCAATGGCAGCTGGACGGACGGTACTGAGAATGCCCTGGAAGTACCGCAGAAGACCCTTCGCCAGGACGGACCGGCTGTTCAAGGCGACCATTACGCATTCTTCAAGGACGCGGCCTACCAGGATCTGCGTGCGCGCTTTGAAATTCGTCTCATGGGGCACACCGATGCGGGCCTCATTTTTCGAGCGCACAGCCCGGGACAGTTCTACGTTCTGCACTTTCCCGCCTGCGGCCAGCAGAATCGCGCTCAGCACTTCTGGGCGTCGCTGTCGCGGATGGACGAAGACGGCTACTGGCGCATTGTCAAGCTGGAGCTGGTTCGACGTGTTCCTAGCACGGCCGGAGTCTGGCTGCCGGTCGATGTCGTCATTCGTGGGGACTCCGTTCAGGCGCGCATCGGTGAGGCCGGCATATTCCAAGCGCAAGACAGCAGCCTGCGCGGGCCTGGAAGAGTGGGAGTGTTCCTGTTCGGAGCAGCCTCGATCCGGAATGTCAGAATTGAAGGCGTCGAGAGGCCAGGATCCAGCTGGAACGAGAGCAAGCAGCCCCCCCAGAACTGGTTTTATCCGAGCCCTCAGCCCCAGGCCGGAAGCTGGCAGCGACCGGGTCAGCTGGTCCGTACTCCCAAGGGTGATCTGCTGCTTACATTCAACGAGGGAGGAACCAGCACGAACGCCAAGACAGTTCCCTTCAGCATCCGATCGAAGGACAACGGCAAAACGTGGTCCAAACCGGAGCGAATCGCCTCGCTGAAGGAAGGCGACAGTCTTGAGGAAGGGCAGAGCGGCCAGATTCACGTATTTCCTGACGGAAAACTGCGGATGATGGTCTACAAAGGGGAACAAGTCTCGATCGCAGAATCCACCGATGACGGCAGGAGTTGGGAGCCAGCCACGCCCGTCGTACTTCCACCCAATCCGTCCGACCTGGGAAGAAAGATCGTGCCAGGCAGCTTTGTAAACCTCAGGGACGGAGCGGTCCTGGCCTTCGGGCTTTCGTACCACAATTCGAGCTTGAAGAGCGCCAACATCTGGCAGTGGGGATCGCATCACACGCAGGCTTTTGCCACTCGCTCCGAAGACAACGGCAAGACCTGGTCCGAGTGGAAGAACCTCGACAACCCCGGCTTAACGCAGGTGACTAAGGGCGACCAGATCGGCAGCAATCTCGACTTGACCGAAGTCTGCGCCGTGCAGACGGGAACCGGGAAAATCATGGCCCTGATTCGGCCCATTTATTCTCCCTGGATGTGGGAAGCTTCTTCCACCGATGGCGGCAAGACCTGGGGACCCGTGGTGCGCGGGCCTTTCCCAGGTTATGCGACACCGAACATGCCTCGAACTGCCTCCGGTGCGATTCTGGTTGCCCACCGGCAGCCAAATCTGACCGTGCATTCCAGCCTCGACGACGGCATCACGTGGGACGAAGGCACCCGGATCGATAGTGGCCTTTGGGCGATGGGCTCGATGTTGGAAGTCGAACCGAATGTCGTCCTCTACGTCTATTACGACTCCTTCTACTCGCGCATGCGCGCCCAGTTCATTCGGGTCACACCGAGGGGAATTGAGCCAGTGCGCGATCGCTGATGCATCATTCGGGGGAGCACTCGGCAACCGAGGCTGCAGCCTGACCACGAAGGACCTCAAGGAGGCGAGCCAAGTAATCGTCGATCTCCAGCACCAGCCGGAGGGAGCCTGGGAAAAGAAAGAAACTAGGGCTTTGGTCCCCGCGCTCCGCGCTGACCATTACCCATAAGTCGGGCTGCTGAACGCAGGGTGAGTTTCCGCTTAGGTCCCCGGAGGGAACCAACATGAATAGTTCCAGGTGACGCCTTGGCGTCACCCGAGGGTTACGTCGGTCAGAAAGAGCCGACCCTGAAAGGGTGGAGCCAAGCGCTCTCGGCTGCCGACATTTCCCCTGGGGACATGCGCGTGACGCCCATCCGCCTGTAGTGCCGCACGCCAGTGCGGCCATGTGAAGCACTGGCGTGCTTCACTCCAAGCGGAAGCTATTGATACGTTCGTAGTGCCGCACGCAGTGCGGCCCGCCAGCTTGCTGGTGCCTGCCAATCGGAACATGGGCCACACAGGCCCGGTAGTCGTGAGATTTGAAATGTACAAACTCCAGTGTGAAGCACTGGCGTGCTTCACTACGAACGGGCTGCGCTCCGGGGTGGTGAATAGCCAGTGGTGTTGCTGTCGCTCGACCGCCCGTTCCTAACGGCTGGAGGCCGTTTCCAGCTCCCCGATCACTTCCGCAGTGTCGGCGACTCGCCCGAAGACCCGGGCATGCATTGACAACGCTTCCACGTGCGACCTCTCGGTGTAAGTCGCGCAAGCGTCCTCACAGACCAGAGCGTCGTAACCGAGCTCTGCAGCCGTTCGAGCTGTGCCCAGCACACACATGTCGGTGAGGATTCCGGCGATGACCACACCGGTGATGCCCATGTTGCGCAGCGCGTGGTCCAGGCAGGTTTGAGTGAATGCCCCCGAAGTGAGCTTGTCAATCACAAGCTCGTCAGACTGGGGCTGAAGCCGCCGGTCGATCTCATATTCAGTGGTTCCCCGATAGCGGGTCGAAGAGCATCCAGCAAGCTTCCTGCGCAAGCGTGGGGACAACTCCGCGCTGCCGGGCGTGACGTTGCCATTTCGAGTAAAGACAACCTTCATTTTGCGGTCGCGAAAGCAAGAGATCAGGCGGCGAGTGTTGGGAATGACCAGGGATTCCATCCGGCTGTTCCAGTAGTCTGCGATCCGAGGGTGCTTCTTGGCCATCTGGGAATCGGGGCTTAAGCAGATGTCCCCCGCCTGAAGGTCGATGACTAGAAGGGCTGTCGATTGCGGATTCAGAGTGAAGTGGGTTGCGGTCAGGTCGATAGGCCAGTCAGGATCATGTGTTGCCAGTGTCCAGGTCAATTGGGTCCTCCTTGGTTCGATCGCGATTTCGAGGCCGCAGTCGCTTCCAGGTCAAGGTGCAGCGGCGCGTGACGAGATTTCTTCTGGAGCGCAGATTCCGGGTTTCCAGAAATCAGAGGGGATCGCCGGTGAAACGTGCCAGGCTTTGCCGGTCGAGTTCGACGCCGAGGCCCGTTCCTTGCGGTACCCGCAAATAGACTCCGTCCTTGTCGCGCCGGAACTCGTGGGGTTGCGTAATGAAGTCGTCGACGCGAATCAGTTCGCCGAACAGATCGCTGGGTAAAGTGCAGTTGGGCATGGCAGCGCAGGTGTGCAGGTAAGCCGCTTCGAGAATGCCCAGGTCCACCTCGCTCCCATGCCAGACCGGGCATCCTGCCGCCTGCGCCAAAGCGGCCATCTGCAACACACCCGCCACACTGCCGCTCAGGTTGTAGAAGTCGGCAGCGTCCTGCTTCACGCATGCAAACATTTCAGCGAGCGTTTGTCCGTAAGGCAGGTGGGTGTGGAACGCAATCGGAATCTGGATCTTCTGTCGCAGCAGGCGAAACCCTTCGATGTTCCAGCGCGGGATCGGGTCTTCCAGGCAGGTGACGTTGAACCCATCCAGGTCGTGTGCCATCTTGACCGCATTGGCTGCGGTATGGCACCGCATGTTTGGGTCGAAGATCATTGCGAAGTCTTTCCCGCCAACCGCCTCGACGGCCATCGCCCGCTCGCGGTGCGGATCACCCCAGCAGTACTTCATCTTGATGCCATGGTAACCGAGCTGAACCGCCTGTTGCATCCGCGTGCGCAGATCCTCGGGCGACTGCCGTCCGCACCAGAAATCGACCTGTACCTTGTCCCGACAGGCGCCGCCAAGAAGCTGGTACACGGGCACGCCCAGTTTCTTGCCCATCAGATCGAGGACCGCACACTCGAAGCCATCGTAGGCACGGTTGTACGGCAACGGGAGCGCACGCCAATTTAGCTTCATCGCGTTTTGCCCGATGAGCGCCTTGCAGTTGGCCTGCACGAGGCGTTCGTCGATGCCCCGATAGCTTTCGCCGAGCCCGACGATTCCTTCGTTGGTGTGTACTTCGTAGATGAACTTGTACTGTTGATCGAAATCGACGCCACTCCAAGCGCTCGGGTCGGTGGTGTCGTGATAGGCGGCGCTGTGCACCGTACCTGGTCGCACGGGCGCGACGACCCGGTGAACATCGATGTGGGTAATCTTCATGGGAAGGACGTTCGTAGTGGGCCACGCCAGTGGCGCTCCTGGGCGGCTCTACAAGCTGCGCTGGACGTTGCTACATGGACAGGCAAGATATGGCGGCGGCTCTACGGGCCGCCTCCTGGAGTTTCCACATTTCTGGCAGTCCACGACTGAACGCAGCGTTTGCGTTGACGAGCCGCGTGTTTAGGCGCACACAGGGCGCCGTAACGCAGATCGCGCGCTTTTTGCGGGTCTGCGGCAGTAAAACTAACGGCTCGCAATTGCCGAGGTTCATTCCCGCGCTGGGCAGAACCTGCTTTGCCAACAAACGGGCTTGCAGGCCGCGTGCGGTCTGAACCTCGGCCTGTGCCGGTTGGTCGGATTTCAAGCCAACGAAAAACGGGCTCGGGCGCTGAACTAGAGATCCTCATCGAGAAACTCAGGAACGGCCTCCTCGACAGTCCTGAAAGCCCCAACGCTTGGCGTTCTTGGTGGTTCGCCTTTCCGGACGCCCTGGAGCAAGTCTCAAGTTTGTGTTTATGGGTCATTGGCCCTGGCTGTCGAAGCACTGGCGTGCTTCACGGGCTAAGCCTTGCGGAGCTGGCTCACATTCACTCCGGCGTCTTGCATGCGTGTTACGAGTTCGACCCTTGTTACACGCAACGGCTTGTCCGAGCCGGCTCCCCGATTTTTGAG
>VFZK01000372.1 GCA_016871215.1 Acidimicrobiia bacterium
ACTGACTCCCGGGTGGATCTTCCTAAGAGTGAAGAAAATTGAAATCGGTCACTACCAAAAACTCCCGTTACTGAACTGACATGAACAACTTGCAGACACTGTAGGCTCGAACAGCTGGACACTAGTGAGGACCACTCGTTTCTAACCTTAGCCAAAGCTCTTGCTCATGAACAAGCCTTGGATGGCTTTCGGAGAAGTGCCGGTTGTCGAAGTTCGATTCCCGAACACTTGACCGACGAGACTACTAACGCGGATGGATTCCGGCGCGACCTGATTCGGTCAGGGAAACCAACCAGCGAGTGAATTGTCGGCGGGACGACGAAATGATCCGACGGAAGTATCGCATCGCGACGCTGATATACGCCTCCCTGGAGTCGCTCGTCACGTTATTGTCATTCCTGGCTGCCTACCTGTTGCGAGCCCATTTCCCTTCGGGTTATTTCGGACAAGTCTTCCCGTTTCGAAGTTATGTTGGCGTGCTGATTGTCGTTCTGGTCCTTTGGAATATCCTCTTTGTGCTCATACGGCTGCGGAAGCAAGGACTGGCGCAGGACTGGTCCGAAGCGGTTCAGGAAGTCTCGCTGACTGTGTTTGCGGGAACCGTTCTCATCGGCGCGGCCATCTTTGTTTTGAAGTACGAGTTCATCAGCCGGCCCTTCATCGCAATCTTTGCGGTCGTGAACTTTGTGTTTCTCTGCGTGTTTCGCGTTTACGCCAAGGCTGGCGTGAGCCAGTTTACCCATCTGCTTGACGGCGAGCGTCAAGCTCTGATTGTTGGGACAGACGACAAAGCAGCGCAAGTGGCCAAGGCATTGGAAGAGGCTTACGAATGGGGATACCGTCTCGCAGGGATTGTGAGGGCGCCCGTTGGCATATCGAGCTCACAGCCGGTGGACTCGAGTCTGCGGCACTATCCGTTCATCGAGCTAGACCAGCTTAGCGAGGCGTTGCGCAAGCACGTCGTCGATGAAGTCATATTCGTTGCCGACAAAAACGCTCTGGCGCAGTTGGAGGAGGTCTTTCTGATTTGTGAGGAAGAGGGCATCAAGACGCGTGTCATGCTCAGTTTCTTCCCACACGTTACCTCGAAGATCTATCTTGAAGCGCTCCAGGATCTACCTTTGTTGACTTTCTCGACGACGCCAGAGAACGAGTATCTGCTATTTATCAAGAGCATCTTTGATTTCCTGGCGTCAGCTTTCGCGCTGACTCTCCTCGCCCCGTTGCTCTGCATTGTGGCGCTGCTGGTCAAGGTGACCTCGCCTGGGCCCATCATCTTCAGGCAAGTGCGCTGTGGTTTGGGCGGGCGAAAATTTGTCTTGTACAAGTTCCGTTCGATGGTTGTGGAGGCCGAAGAAATCAAGAACCGGCTCAGTCATCTGAACGAAAGATCGGGCCCGGTGTTCAAGCTGAGCAACGACCCGCGCTGCACCCCAATTGGCAGGTGGCTGCGAAAGTTCAGTGTCGACGAACTTCCTCAGTTGTGGAACATTCTTAAAGGAGACATGTCGTTCGTTGGTCCCCGTCCACCGATTCCCGAAGAAGTGGAACATTACGAGCGCTGGCAGCGCCGGCGTTTGCGCATGAAACCCGGACTCACCTGTTTATGGCAAGCTCAGGGCAGGAACGACATCGACTTTGACGAATGGATGAAGCTTGACCTGCAATACATCGACACTTGGTCATTGTTGCTTGACCTCAAGATTTGCCTCAGAACGATACCGATCGTGTTGCTCGGCAAAGGCAGGTAGCAAGCAGTGTGGGTCAATTCGGTTGGAATATGAACCTGATCCGGTAGGGACGCGGTGCTCCGCGTCCGTATTGGGTTTACGGTCGCGGACCCGCAGCAGCGCGTCCCTACCCTTGAATTTCTTCAGAGCTTCCGGCGGTGGCGTCAGTGGCACGGCCTGCGAGCCCCAATGTTTCCTAAAGCAAACACTGCCTTAAGGTCTGCAATCTCGAAGCTGCCACCCATCGGCCCGTGGTTGGTCGTGGCCATCGCGGTTGCGTGGATCGGGTGCCATCAGCGGCAGTCAGAGCCAGCGGCCCTTTCGCCCCAGGATGCCTTGACGAGCTTTCGTTTGAGCGACGATTTTCGAATCGAACTGTTTGCTTGCGAGCCTTACGTCCTGAGTCCCGTCGAGATGGTGTTCGATGAGAATGGAAGGATCTATGTGGCCGAAATGCTCGATTATCCGGAAGATCCTCCGCCCGGTAAACCCGCTAGATCACGGATCCGCCTTCTGGAAGATCGCGACGGAGATGGGCGGGTCGATCACGCGGTCGTCTTCGCGGATCGCGTGTTGGAGGTCAGCGGGCTCCAACCCTGGAAAGGCGGGCTGATTGTCACGAGTGCCCCGGACATTCTCTTCATGAAAGACACCAACGGAGATGGGCAAGCTGACGAGCGAAGGGTTCTGTACACGGGATTTCCCAAGGTGAACCCTGAGGCGCGCATCACGAATCCCCGGTTGGCGATCGACAACTGGGTTTATGCATCCAATACGGGATCGGATGGCCGCATCACGTCGCCCGATCAGGCAGGCCACGCGCCGGTCTTGGTTCGAGGAGCCGACTTTCGTTTTCGTCCCGACCGAAGAACCGCAGAACCTGCGAGCGGGCCGGCCCAGTTTGGCTCGACGTTCGACGACTGGGGCAACCGGTTCATCACCCAGAACACGATCCATCTCCGGCACGTGGTTCTTCCGATGCAGTACTTAGACAAATCGCCATTTCTCGACATCCCGGCCGTAGCCCAGGATATCTCGGATCACGGTAGACCCTCGTCTCCCATCTTCCCGCTCACCAGCCCTCAAGCCTGGCGCGTGGAGCGCACACGGCTTCGCCAACAGCGTTACGACGAGAACCGGCTGAATCGCACCGAGCAGGTCGGCGGTTACTTCAGTGCTGCCTCGGGCAGCACGATTTACAGCGGCGATGTTTTCCCGAAGGAGTATTGGGGCAATATCTTTACGGGCGAAGTGAATAGCAACTTGGTCCACCGCGACATTCTGAGGCAGGACGGTGTGAGTTTTTTGGCGGCCCGTGCCAAGGACGGTATCGAGTTTCTGGCTTCGACCGACCCCTGGTTTCGCCCTTGCAACTTCACCAACGCGCCCGACGGCAATCTCTATGTGACCGACATCTACCGCTTGTTCATCGAAACGCCTGAATCGATTCCCGAGGAGCTCAAGAAGAACATGGACTTCTGGGCGGGCGACACGATGGGTCGCATCTACCGGATTGTATCCAACAAACCGTTACGGCGCAGGGATCTCAAACCCCAGCTTGGCGTGGCCACGACGGTCGAACTGGTTCGGTTGTTGGAGAGCACCAACGGGTGGCACCGCCAGACAGCCCAACGATTGCTGCTCGAGCGCCAGGACCCTTCGGCGATTCCTCCACTCCGTGAGCTTGTCCAAAAGAGCAGGTCATCGCTGGCCCGGATCCATGCGTTGTGGTCGCTCGAAGGGCTCTCAGCGTTGCAGGCCGCTCAATTGGGCGTTGCTCTGCGGGACGTGGATCCGCACCTTCGCGAGCACGCCCTGCGTCTGTCTGAGCCTTGGTTGGATTCCTCTGAAGCGCTGAAGAGAGTGGTCTTTGATATGGCTCGCGATTCGGATATGCGCGTCCAGTTTCAGTTGGCACTCACGCTCGGCAGAACCGGGGATCCTCAAAAGCTCGCGACACTTGTGGAATTGGCTTCACTGCGGCCCGTTGATCCATGGTTCCGAACGGCAATCCTCAGCTCCGTTGCAGAATCGGCGCATGCATTTTACGAGCAGCTCAGATCCAGGAGTCGGACCGGGGTCAATCCAGAACTTCTCGAGCAGCTGGGATCGGTGATCGGCGGAAAGCACGACACCGCCGAGATGCGCCGATTCCTCAAGGCGCTTGCTCGAGAATCGAGCCCAGAAGCTGGACTGAGGGGACTGGCGCGCGGGCTGAAGCTGGCGGCGGTCAGGGACTTGTTTGTTCCGGAAGCTCAGACATATTTGTCCCGGTTCCTGAACAGCTCAAAGGAACCCGTGCAGGCTGCCGCCTGGGAGGTGGCACGGCACTTGCGCCTAGGGGACCTGACTAGGAAGGCCCTCGCGGAGGCGCTGTCGGAGCCGCTGCCGCTTGCTCGTCGCACTTTTGCGATCCGGGCTCTGCAAGGTGGCAGTTTCGAGGCAGTGAGTTCCGTGCTGCGAACCGTCTTGGATTCTCCCAGTGCGTCAATCTTGAAACTTGCCGCCATTGACACTCTGTCGGTTTTCGATCACCCCACAGTTCCTTCGATTCTGATGGCGCCGTGGAAGGGCTATAGCCCGGAGGCACGGCAGCGGGTGTTAACGGTGTTGCTCAGGCGGCGTGAGTGGATGGCCGCCCTGGTAAGTGCTCTTGAGGATGGCAACGTGGAGCGAGCCAGTGTGGACGCCACGGTGCAGGCACGCCTGCTCGATCATCCCGATCCAGCTGTGGTCGATCGTGCACGCAAGGTTTTCTCCCGGCAAGGTGAAGATCGCTCAGGCATTGTGGCGGCCTATCGCGACGTCCTGAAGCTGCGGGGCGATGTCGCGCACGGGAAGCAAGCTTTCGAAAAGACCTGCGCAAAGTGCCACTTGCCACAAGGAGAGCGCGCCCGCTTGGGACCCGATCTGTCGGGCATTAGCAGCAAGTCGAAAGAAGAGTTGCTGAAATCGATCCTCGACCCGAGCGCCTCCATCGAGCCGCGCTTCGTGAACTACATTGTGATCACCAAAGACGGGCGAATGCACGATGGCATTCTTGGGAACGAAACACCGGGCGCCTTGACGCTGCGAGGTACGTCGGATGAAGGCGACACCACCTTGCTGCGTCGCAATATTGCGGACATCCGTGCCTCGACCATCTCGCTGATGCCGGATGAGATCGAGAAGACACTTCAGCGCCAGGGTATTGCAGATGTTATCGCGTATCTTCAAGGGGGACTGTGAGCGAGCGTGTGAGTCTCGATCCGCTGCGCCAGCGCCCTTCTTGCTCTGACCCTGATTTCAACCGACAAGAAACTTGCAAGGAGTCTGTTTCATGACTACGGGCGTTCGGTCTTCATGTTCGTGCGGGCGGGCAGGAAACCGAGTCCAAAGCTCGCACGTGCTCAAGGGAGAACTCATGAAATTCCGAACGTTGTGTTTCGTCAGCGTGCTAGTGTAGTGTCCAAGAATTAGATGGACAGTTGGTTTTGAGGTTTTCTGGTTCTGGGTTGAGTACAACCGGGCTGAATTTGCTCAAGAGTCTGACGACACCGCGAGAGTTTTGCCCCGATGGATTCGACCGTGGCTGTCCAAACAAAGGGTTTCGGCTTTTCATTCCACACCTGTAAAAACTCCTCCATCGCCTTGATCAAGTCGGGGACACTGCGGAATGAACCACGGCGGATTCGTTTGGACGTCAATTCGGCAAACCAGCGTTCCACCAGATTGAGCCAACTGGAACTGGTCG
>VFZK01000373.1 GCA_016871215.1 Acidimicrobiia bacterium
CACTGTCGGGCTGACCCGCCGCGGCGGCCAAGACAATCCGGCTTCGCCTTACCACCTGTTGGGGTGTTCCGTGGGCCTTCAACCAGCGCTCGATTCCCCCTCGATCGGTGGCACTCAGCGTCAGTGGAGGCAAAACCATCGGCATGCCCAGACAATAAACTGATTTCCTGTTATTGCCCAGTTAGTTGTTGGACATTACACTAGGAACAGAGCCAGAAGAATCGCGGCGGTCCCCAAAAAGAAAGCCTTGCGGTGCCAGGAGAGTCGGCGCGATTCCTTGGAGTAGACCGGATGCTGAGATGTCTCCAGCAGGTTCTTCCCAGGGGGCATGGGGTCTTGAGGCATGGTTGCTGGCTAGCCCACCGCTCGTTGAAGTCGTGGAAGAAAGGTCTTGCTCCTTAGGGCATGTCTCCCAGTGCATCCCAGGCTTCGGCTTCCACTATGGCTTCTGGGCGCCCTGGCCCTTGACAAGCGGCACAAAGCGAACTGGAATCGTGTCTCTGCGGCTGACCGTTCCCTTGGCATCTTTCTCCAGCACCTGAAGGATTTGGGTCTCCTCGTGCCGTCCAACCGGAATCACCAGCCGCCCACCAGGCTTCAGTTGGTTGATCAGAGCCGTAGGGACTTCCTCGCTGGCCGCCGTTACGAGAATTGCGTCGAACGGCTGTCGCTCAGGCCAACCGTGGTATCCATCGCCAATCCTGACTTCGACGTTGCCGTACCCCAGCTCGGTAAGTCTTTTGCGAGCTGCCTCGCCCAGAGGTGAGAGGTACTCGATCGTAAAAACTCGCTTGACTAACTCCGATAGAACCGCTGCTTGATAACCTGACCCTGTGCCGATCTCGAGAACAGTATCGTCGCTCTCGACCTTCGCCAATTCGGTCATCAAGGCCACGATGTAGGGTTGCGAGATGGTCTGGTCTAGTCCGATCGGCAGCGGATGATCGTCGTACGCCAACTTGCGATACTCCTCCGGAACGAACAGATGCCTCGGCACAGTGCGCAACGCTTCGAGAACGCGCCGGTCTGCGATTCCGCGCGGCAACAGCTGTCTATCGACCATCGCCTGGCGAAGCTGCTCGAAAGTCACTTGGGTTGCAGTGGTGCCTGTACAGGAACCCTCTAAAGCCGCCAATACGAGGAAGAGAAAAAAACTCCAGGTTCTTTTCAAGGTCATGACCTGCTCTGGCCAAAACCGCTCGCGCATCGCCTGCCAGGAAAGGCTGGCCGACCGGACCTCAGGCCCGCTGGCTGACTACCGCCCGAAGAGCCTCGGCAGCGTCGTCGTCAGCCAAGGAACATAGGTGATACATAGTACACCCACAAGCAGCACCAACAGAATCGGAATGATCGAGCGAGAAACCTCCGGCAGTGGTTTGGAGAACCGATATGAGGCCAAGAAAAGGTTCATCCCAACCGGAGGCGTCAAATACCCCAGCTCCAGGTTAGCCAGGAAAACGATTCCCAGATGAACGGGATCCATACCGAAAGCCAAACCCATCGGCACAATCAGCGGCACGACAACAACGATCGCCGAAAAAATATCCATCAGGCATCCCACAACCAGCAGGAACAGATTTAAGAGCAACAGGAACAGCCACCGCGAATGAATCGCGCCTGTCACCCAGTCGACGGCACGTTCGGCGATCTGCGCGTCTACCAGGTAGTTCGTCAAACCTAGCGCAACGCCCAGAATCAGCAGAACCCCGCCAACCAGCAGCCCGCACTCGGTCATGACCCGTCGCGCGTCGCGAACCACTTTCAGGTCACCATACACGAACGTTTCGACGATCCAGGCATAGAGTGCGGTCAGAGCGGCTGCCTCCACCGGTGTGGCAATCCCACCGAACAAGCCCGCGAAAGCAACTGCCGGCAAGAGCAGTTCCCATTTGGCATCCCAAATCGCCCGTTTGGCCTCCCCTACGTCGAAGTGCTTGGCTACCCCTCTCTTGGGTTCCAGGGTCATGCCCCACCAGGCGGTCAAAGCCACCATGAGGATGCCCGGCAAGATACCTCCCAAAAACATTTCTTCAATGCCGATTTTGGCGACGATGGCATACAGAATCAAAGGCAGGCAAGGAGGAAAGAGCAACCCCAAGGAACCTGCGCCGGTCAGGAGCCCCAGTGCCGATTTGGGCGGATAACCAGCCGTCAGAAGCACCGGCATTAACAACCCCCCCCAAAGCGAGGATCGTGACGCCCGATGCGCCCGTAAAGGAGGTGAAGAAAGCGCACACCAGGGCGGTGACGATCGCCGGGCCGCCAAGGAAGCTCCCGAACAGAGCTTGGAAGACCCTCACCAGGCGTTGCGAGGCACCACCCTCGGCGAGAAAATACCCCGCCAAGGTGAAGAGGGGAATTGTCGGCAGCGATGGGTTAATGACCAGGCGGTAATGATCCAGAGGGATCGAGGCGATCGGCAGGTCGTCACCCCAAAAGAGGGTCAGCGCTGTTCCTCCAAGTGTTGCGAAGACCGGCGATCCCAGCGCAGTCGCCGCCAGCAGCACAACCAGGGCTGGTGTCACTACCTCGGAAGGAAGAAGCGGTGGCCGCACTGCGAAAAAGGCCAGCACGCCTGCGAAACCCGCGGCCAAAATCCGGACTTTCCAGGTTCCTCCCGCGTGGTAGAGCAGCCTGGCTGTAACAAGGCCAAACCCCAGCGGCATCACACACTGAATGATCCACACAGGCAGGTTGTACGCCAAAACGCTGCCCGCTTCTTTCTCCGCAAGGACAAACTGAGAGCTTGCCCCCGTCAGGAAAAGGCTGACGGTGGCAGCAACCGCACCGCTGAACAAACCCGCGACGCTCTTGGCTGTGCTCTTCAAGAACGCGCTTCCAGTGGAAAGCCCTAACAGCCGGTTTTCGCGCGCTGCGACGGCGCCTCCGAGCATCCCGATGACGAGAGTCATGTGTTGAACGAGTGCAGTCGATCCGGAGATACCGGTTCGGAGCGTGGCTCGTAGCAACGTCTCGGTCAAAGGCAGTACTACCAGGGCGGCCAGCGCGAGGCAAAGGAGGATGTCTTCAAAGCGGGTTAGCCTGTCACCTTGGGAGGGACTGCCGGTACTGCTGGCTGCCCATTCGCCACTCGCGGAAGCCGCTTGGTTGGGCATTTCCTCGATCACCTCGCAGAGGCTGCCGCCTGGCGGAACTCTCGCAGCAAGCGAACCACTTCGTCGAACAGATCGGCTGGGACAATCGCCCCACGGATCTTCGGATAAAAGTCTTCGGCTGCCTTTCTCCAGGCCGCCTCGACGTCGGGTGTCACGGCGTGGACGGTAAGTCCCCGGCTTCGCATCGTCACCACCGCTTGGTTGCTTTCGCTTCGGCTTCTGCCTTTGATCTGTTCTCCCGCTTCGGCCGCAGCCTGCATCATCCGGGTGCGGGTCTCATCCGGCAACGCATCCCAAACTTTCTTGGTCACGACGCTGCCGCCCACCAAAGGCGCCCAATTCAACTCCAACATGTGCGGCGCAGGACCATAGAACTGTCCTGCCAACGCATAGAACGGCGTCGAAGGAACCGCGTTGATCAAGCCCGTCTGCAGGCTCGGCAGGATGTCATTTGTCTCCAGGGGAATGGGCTGATAGCCCCCCGCTTTCATGATATCCAGCTGCTTCGCGTCCCCCGCCCAGGCGAACAACTTCATGCGTTTCAGATCGGCCGGGTAGATCACCGGCTCCTTTGAAAAGAACCGCACCCACCCGCCATCGCCCCAAAACAGCACCACAAAACCTCGGTCGAGCAGCTTCTTCTCGATCATGGGAGCCAGTTTCTCGCGCACGTAGTCGACCTCCTCGAGTGAGCGAAACATTATCGGCAGGTTTTGTAGCGCACTGACCGAAGGATCGATCTCGGACAACCCGACCACCGTCAGCATGCCCGCCTGGAGCTGGCCCACCCGCATCCGCCGCACCACATCTGCTTCGCCACCCATCGATCCGTCGGGGAAAATAGTAAGCGACACGCCCCCCGGCGCTTGCCGCCACTTTTCTCCCATGGCGAGCAGGATCTGGTAGTACGAGGATCCTTTGGGTGCCAAGGTCCCTAACCGAATGCGCGTTGGCGTCTGCGCTCGCAAGTCTGCAGGCTGAGTCGCGACTCCAATCCACAAAAAACAGGTACAGGCGGCCGCCCAGCAGGTCCGGGCTAATTGCGGACGCATGCACGCTCCTTTCCTATTCGAGAAATAGCTCGTCTTTTCGCGACAGCAGCCAGCGAGCTCGACGCTGCATCACCAGGTTCGACAGCCGCCACTCCGGTTTGGCATCGGCCTGAATGGCCAGGGCTCGACCCAGCAGCGATTCGAACTCCTTGCGATCCTGTTTCCCGATCGAAACGGCTTCGGCCAAAGCCACAAACGGGGATGCTAGCTGGCCCGAGGAAAGTGTCAAAGCTCGGTCGAAGTGGCGGCGAGAACGCTCTTCCGGGTTGCCTTTTGCGCCTGGCCGGCTGGGTTCGTAGGTGATCAGGAACCCATGGATCGAGCCCGCATCGTAGCCTTCGTTCAGCTCGAGCGCACGATCGATCAGCGCCTCGACTGCAGGCAAATCGGCAATCAATTCCGGGTTGTCCTTAGAGATTGCGATAGCCGCTCCCCAGGCAGCCGCCGTCCAATACAGCAACGGAACATCGGGCAACGAAGCCACCTGCGCAGCTGTCTTGGGATTCTTGCGCACAGATGCGCCGAAGTCAGGGTGCCGAATTTCAAGCCCACGAATGCCGTAGTTTCGGGCCCGCAAATAGAGCCGTCTCACGCGTGCCCGAAGGCGTTCGGCGCCTGCCAGGTCCAGTGGCTCCCTTTCATCGGCTTCCTGCTGCACAAACGCGTAGCTGTATTGGGTGAAACCCTGGACCGCCGCCAGCAGCAAACCCTGATGGTGCGGGCTTTCGGCGAGCAGGCTTTCAACCAGCTTCAGGCTGAAAGGGAGTGCATCGCGAATCAGATCCGAGTCGTCGTCCGAGGAAAATGTAGCTCCGGTGTTGGCCAAAGCATCGGCTAGCTTGTTGATGGCATAGCGGCGAACAGAGCAACCGGTTTCGAAGACGAACAGAAAACCAAAGAAGACGAGAAGCGCCCCCGAAGCCTTCCGGAAATGTGCGGTCCTCGCGATTCGAACCCGGATTTCCCTAGCAGCGCTCAAGAAGGCTCCTCGCTATTTTGCGTTGATGCAGCCAGCCTATTCTCGCCTCACCACCACGTGCGCTTCCAAGCCTGTGTCACGAGGCTTTGAATCGAACCAGCGGCGATTACGTATCAGGCTCATCTGCCTGCTGAACCACGTTAGCTCGTACCACACTTCTCATGGGACTGTAAAGACAACCAGATCGGTCGATCAGGGCGAACGCATCTAAAGAGGGCTGGACAAATCTGCATCCATATGCTATGACGACAAGGGGAAATAGCTCAAATGCGATCTCAGGAGCCCTTGTTCATGT
>VFZK01000374.1 GCA_016871215.1 Acidimicrobiia bacterium
CCGCGCTGCCCAACACCTCTTGCACCATCTCATCGTCCCGCACGTATCTCACATGGTGCATTCGCGCAAAACCTAAGTAAAACATCAACACGGTCCCCATCACGAATTGGGCATTACTCAGACTCGCCGGCTGCCGCTTGACCGTTAGCTTCTCGTACAGCAGCTGCACAAACTCCAGCTTCTCCAACAACGCCGCCAGCGGTAACAGGCCGCCGTACGGGGTCAGCACCCCGCCTCCAAAGTCGTACCGGGTGGCCGCCCCGATTTTATTGGCTTTCCCCCGCGTTCTTTCTTTTCCGCTCGCAACGGCCTTTTCAGACCTCGGCGCTTTTGCTATCTTCTCCATTCGGGAGTGCTCCTTTCCTTGATCGCTCTATCAAGTCTGGATAGGTCGTCTTTGCAAACCGCCTATCCTAGGGCACTCCCGCTTTCCTTTCAATCCCTCCGTTCCGGTTCAGTCGCTATAAGCCCGTTCGGCGCATAATCTGGGTAGCAAAGAAAAGATGGCGGTTCTGGTCATGGATCTGAACCGGTTCAAGCAGATCAACGACCAGCATGGTCACAAGGTAGGCGACGACGTGCTGATCAAGGTTAGTGAGATTCTGCAGAAAGAAATGCGGAAGTACGACACCTGCATTCGTTACGCGGGAGATGAGTTCGTTGCATTTCTCTACAACGCCGAGCGGGAGACGGCAGAGAGGATCATCGCCCGGATTCGAAAGGCAGTGGGGGCACTGGTGGTCAAGGTCCGTTCCGGCAAAGAAGTGCGGCTAGGGATTAGCGTTGGCATGTCGATGTATCCGGAAGACGGCGTCGAACTCACCCAGCTGTTTACAGTGGCCGACTCTCAAATGTACAGCGATAAGTTCGAGAGCAAAGCCGAACTCGACCAAATGTCGGAGGCCGGCCTTCGCGAGGCGGTCGAGGTCGAACAAGAGATCGAGTTCCAACGGGCGCAGTAAGCGCGATGCGGAACAGGTCCGGAAGTGATGAACCCAACGAGCCCGACCAACCTCCGTAACCAGCATAGTTCGCGTTTGCGTTGGGCCGTTTCTTTCCGCTACCATCTGCCATGATCAAAGTGATTTATTTCGACCTGGGCAGGGTGATCGTTGACTTCGATCACTCGCGCGCCGCCCGGGAATTCCTGAAAGTCACGCCACTCTCACTCGAGGAAGCGATGGCCGTGTTCTCAGACAATGCATTGGTCACGGAGTACGAGACGGGCAGAATGTCTTCACAGGAGCACTACCAGGAGGTATGCCGACGTCTGCGGATGAAGGTATCGATGGAGAAGTTCTGGGAGCTGTGGGGCAGCATGTTTCTTCCGGAACCGCTGCTGTCGGAAGCTTTCCTGCAGGCGCTGAAGAAACGTTACAGGCTCATGTTGTTGTCCAACACCAACGAGATTCATTTCGACTTTGTGATCCAGCGCTACCCCATTCTCCGAATCATCGAGGAGCGTTTGCTCTCCTATCGGGCGGGGTGCATGAAGCCGGAAGCGCGCATATTCGATCTCGCCATCCAGAAGGCCGGCGTCGCGCCCGAAAGCATCTTCTTCACTGATGACCGGCCAGAGAATGTCGAAGCTGCGCAACGGGCTGGAATCCAAGCGCTCCAGTTTCATTCCGAGAACCAGATCAAGCGCGATATGCTCAGCCTGGGGATGGCCATTTCGGGCTGAGAAGCCCGATGCGGTAGCTCGGATCTCCACCATGCGTTTCCTCATTCTCAGCGACATTCATTCTAACCTGGAAGCTCTCAACACGGTGTTGGAACAGGCCGCCGGGCAGTACGATCAAGTCCTTTGCTGTGGCGACATCGTGGGATACGGCCCGGATCCCAACGCGGTCGTCGAGAGGGTTCGCGAGTTCCATCCTCAGGTCATTCGGGGAAACCACGAGAAAGCGGCGCTCGGCATGGTCGACCTCTCGTTGTTTAATCCGCTGGCAAAACGAGCGGCTCTTTGGACTCAAGGAGAGCTGGAGGCCAGCAATCGCAGCTATCTCGCAAGTATTCAAGCCGGCCCGTTGGACGTTCCACCGCTCACGCTGGTACATGGATCACTGCTCGACGAGGACCAGTACCTGATCGACTTGGAGGATGCCCTAGAGAGTTTCCCTCTGGCCCGCTATCCGGTAACGTTCTTCGGGCATACCCATGTTCAGGGAGGGTTTGTGCGACTTCAAGATGGTCGGGCCGGTCTGCTGAACCCAGAGATCAAACGAGGCTCCAGCGAGAGCCAACTGCACATCGACCCTGAGCAGCGCTACCTGGTAAACCCCGGAGCTGTCGGCCAGCCGCGAGATTACGATTCACGAGCCGCTTTCGTCATCTACGATACCGAGGCACAACTGGTTCGCTACTTCCGGACGAGCTACCCGATTGAACGGACTCAGGCCAAGATGGTTGCTGCGCAGTTGCCTCAGTACTTGATCGATCGGCTGAGTCTTGGGAGGTAAGAATTCGGGATGCGGAAACAGGAACTCTGAAACGAACGCTTTGCTGGTTCTCGATAGGATAAGGCGTCCATCTCGAGAATCCTGTCATTCTTTGAGGGTCACCTGGCTCACTTCAATCTCAGGCAGCACGTGGTTCCAGTCCTTGGGCAGATGGTCGAATGCAACCTGGAAGCGGGTCGATTTGGCTGCCTCAAGACCGCCTCCAGCCTTGTAGTCCACCGCTTTCCTGGACTCCTTGAGAACAACCTGCTTGAGCGAGTCTCTGAAAAGGAACGTGATCTCGACGCGTTGAACAACCCGATCGCCGGTGTTCTTCAACCAGCCCTCAACATAAAAGACCTCGCCACCCAGGTAGTTTTCTCCCTTGGCGAGTCCCGCCTTTGAGATTTCGATCTTGCTCTTGTAGGCGTCGCCCCTGGCTTTCTCCTCCTCGCGGTTCTGTGTGGAGCGAGTACCTCCACAACCTGCCGTCATCGGCAGCGCAAGACTGACAGCCAGAACCAACGTGCTTCTGCGCTGTTTCGAAGAGACAACCCATCCAAACATATGGGCGCGAAAGTAGCACAGCCGCTGATCCGTGTCAAAGACGGCAGAGCGCGAGGTTCAATCGGAACGGATGGCCTCGGAAAGCGGCCATCCGACTGCGCGAGGCAAGCTAGAGGCTTGGTGGAAAGCCGAATCGGATCCCAGGCATCCACCGAAGTCCGGGCCTCATGGCCCGTAAAGGGTCCGAGAAGCCGTGCACCTTCCCAGGCCTGCTGTCACGCGTTCGCCGGGAAAAAGGATAACTCATGGAGGCGACTCGGACGGAGCCTACCGAGTCGACCGGCTCGACGCGGCCGATCAAGAGTCAGCCAAAGGAATTGACACCCATTCCGACCTTGCGCTAGGCTGCGCACTCCAATTGCCAGTCAATTTGCGATTTAGAGCCGGTCGGGTGACCGAGTATCAACAAGCCTATGACTCCATCAAACCGTACGGACCCTCATGCTGAATTCAACAAAAGCAGGTTGTTCCTGATTAGTGTCCTCGCGCTGACGACCGCAGGCATCGGATTCGCTATCCGTGGTGGAGTTGCGGCGGACCTGCAAAGCCATTTCTTCGACCCAATCGACAAGCTCCGCTCGGCTGAGATGGTCGCTACAGCGTTGGGCGTTGTGTTCCTCGGATTCGCCTTTACGATCGCGATTGGCAGCCCGCTGCTGGACTTTCTCGGCATGGGCCGGCTTCTGGGACTGTCCAGCGTGAGTTTCGTCGTCGGATCGCTCGTCGTCATCTTCGCAGACCATTTGGTCTCAGGCCACTCGATCTACTGGGTAGTTTGGGGTGGCATGCTGGTCATTGGCATCGGCCAAGGCTTGGTCGAAACCGTCATCAATCCGCTGACAGCCACCCTGTACCCGGACGACAAGACGCACAAGTTGAACGTTCTTCACGCCTGGTGGCCTGGTGGCATCATCCTTGGCGGCTTGCTGGGTCTCGCGCTGGGTGAGATGAACTTCGGATGGGAAGTCAAGCTCGGAGCCGTCGTTGTCCCGGCAGCCGTCTTCGGCCTCATGTTGGTGGGCACGCGGTTTCCGCAAAGCGAACGAGTTGCGGCTGGCGTCTCAACCAGAGCCATGTTCCGGGAGCTTTTGCGCCCGTTCTTCCTGGTGTGGTTTTTCTCCATGTTCTTGACCGCCGCTGCGGAGCTTGCACCAGGCCAGTGGGTCGACTTGGCGCTAACGAGAACGGTGGGTATGCAAGGCATCTGGTTGCTGATCTACGTTAGCGGATTGATGTTCGTCATGCGGCATTTCGCCGGACCGATGGCGCATCGCCTGTCTCCCGTCGGCCTGCTCTGGTTCTCCTGCTTGCTGGCTTCCGCTGGCCTGCTGCTCCTCAGTATCGCGAATTCTCCCATCACGGGACTCCTGGCTGCCACCGTTTGGGGCACTGGCGTCTGCTACATGTGGCCCACGATGCTGGCAGCGGCTTCAGAGCGGTTTCCAAGGGGCGGAGCGCTACTCATGGGGCTGATGGGCACGGCCGGCACTCTGTCCATCTACTACGTGCTGCCGTTGATGGGACGGATCTTCGACGATGCTAAAATCCGGGCCGCCGCAGGCGAAGAGACATTCAAGAACTTGAGCGGTGAAGGGTTGAATCAAGTACTGACGATAGCAGCGCAAACGTCTTTCCGGTACGTTGCGATCCTTCCTGCCGTTCTCCTGCTGGTGTTCGGTGCCATTTGGGTCTACGACAGATCTCGGGGAGGCTATCGACCCGTAAGAATCAGCGCGCCAGAGGTCAGCACCGAGCCGCGGGAAGTTGAGCAGCCTTTCTGCGGATAATCCCAAAAGGCTCACAGGCCATCGGCCAGAGAAGAATCATGTGCTCAAAGCGTTGCGGCTCGTTGATTCGAAGACTGCTAGTGCTAGCGTCGCCAAAGGGTAGTGCGCAATAGTTTGTAGGCGGCTCGGCAGCATCGTCGAATTTGTTCGCGCCTCAGGAGGGTTTTCCCAGTGTCACACACCTACGAAGAGCTCAAGCAGAAGACGGTTGCCCAGTTGCGCGAGATAGCCTCTGGCATCGAGCACGATGCGGTAAAAGGGGCCTCGCAGATGAACAAGGAACACTTGCTCACCGCTCTTTGCACGGCTCTAGCCATTGACATGCACATCCACCATCATGTGGAGGGTGTCAACAAGTCGGAAATCAAAGCGAAGATTCGTGAGCTGAAAAAGCAGCGAGATGGCGCTCTAGTCGCTCACGATCACAAGCAGTTGAAAGTGGTTCGAAGAGAAATCCACCAGCTGAAACGCAGGCTGCACCGCGCCACTGTTTGAAGCCACCTTCTACCCAAATTATGCACCGAATCAGCCTTTTGGTTTGGTGCTTGGTGCATAAAATTGTATGCACCAAGACTGGGCAGATACTTTTGGTCGGCGCTGAGTCGTGAAAACGGGCATTGGATGAAGCTTTTC
>VFZK01000375.1 GCA_016871215.1 Acidimicrobiia bacterium
CGACCAGTTCCAGTTGGCTCAATCTGGTGGAACGCTGGTTTGCCGAATTGACGTCCAAACGAATCCGCCGTGGTTCATTCCGCAGTGTCCCCGACTTGATCAAGGCGATGGAGGAGTTTTTACAGGTGTGGAATGAAAAGCCGAAACCCTTTGTTTGGACAGCCACGGTCGAATCCATCGTGGCAAAACTCTCGCGGTGTCGTCAGACTCTTGAGCAAATTCAGCCCGGTTGTACTCAACCCAGAACCAGAAAACGTCAAAACCAACTGTCCATCTAATTCTTGGACACTACACTAGCTAGCTAGATGGAACCGGTGGCGGTTGAATCGCGAAAAGCCCGTAACTGCCGATCGCGGCCATGCCGATAAATCAGATTGAAACAAGAAATCTGAAAAATGCATTCCATGGAGGGTCGAAATGATCAGCAAGCCAGCAGCGCGCATCGAAAGCAGGGCAGGCACTTTCTGTCTGGTTGCCATTTGCCTCGTGACAGCCTCGGTCCCGGCAAGCTTGGCGAGAAGAGGTGGCTTCAAGACACAGCCAGGCTCGGCCTACATTCCGGCAGGCACAACCCTGAATGTCAGGATGATCGATCAGCTCGATACCGGCAGAACGCAGGCGGGCGACTCGTTTCGTGCATCGTTGGACAATTCTGTCGTGGTCGATGGCCGCACGGTGGCCGTCAAAGACGCATTGGTGCGTGGCGTGGTCAGAGACGCTGTGAGCTCTGGGCGCCTGAAGCGTCCTGCTTCGCTGACTCTTGAACTGACACAGCTCACGCTTTCGGATGGCCGAGTGGTTCCGGTTGAAACCAAACCCTACACGCTCGATGGGAAATCTCACAATCTGCGCAATGCCGCGCTAATTGGTGGCGGAGCGGCTGCAGGCGCGGTTCTCGGAGGTGTCGCAGCAGGCAAAAAAGGGGCGGTGATCGGCGGCGCTGCCGGAGCGGGCGCGGGCATCGCCACGGCCTATCTCACCGGCAAGCAGGAGATTGTGGTGCCTTCAGAAACGGGATTTCAGTTTGCTACGGCCGGAAGAAGGCTGGCTCCAGCCACGCAGCGGGAGTCCAGCGAATGGAACCATGCGGCGTTTCGGTCTGGCGATCGGGACCGCGATGGCGGTTGGGTCTTTGGCGACCGCGACCGGCGCGTCATCCGCGACTACTTTCGCAACCGTTACAGCAACCTGCCCCCTGGGCTGGCGAAGCGGGGCGGGCATTTGCCACCAGGTCTTGAGAAGCACCTTCAGCGCAACGGCCAGCTGCCGCCCGGCCTGCAGAAGCGCGTCGAGCCCTTCCCGCGAGATCTGGCCGTGCAATTGCCAAGCATTCCAGAGCGCATTCGCCGGGTAATCCTGGGCCGGCGCGCACTGATGCTCGACGATCGCAACACGATTCTGGATGAGTTCCTGTTCGACTAGCTAGCTGGGTGACAGTCAAGATCCGATTGGGTTCGGTGTACACGCTTTAGCGTGCTTTCTTCCGCCTGAAGGCGGGACACCTAACGCATTCGGCGATTCCGCTGCGCGCTGCGAATTGTTGTTTGGGCTCTCTGCGATCGATGCGCTGGTGCAGGGACTTCGTTAAGGCAGCCTCGAAGCCTGTCGAGACGCAAGTTGCCAACGGCCTTTCTGCCGTACCCACACCATCGTTACAAAGAGATTAGCTACACCGGTCTGTTTGGTCCTGATCGTGGCCTTTTGTGTCGTAACCACAATCCCGTCGAACTGGCGAGCTGTGACTTCCTGGAATTCGATGGACTCGTAAAGCGTCGAACCGGATGAGATCACTTCCAGGATCTCGCCTTTCGTCTCCAGTCTGCTATTCGAGTGCACGTATATCAAGTCGTCAGCCAGCAGCCGCTCCAGAGCCGCTTTGTCGCGTTTGAGCACAGCATCGGCGAAGGCCTGCTGCGCCGCCAGGACTTCTTTCTGTGCCCCAGGTTTGGGTATGCCGGCGAGTAACGTCGCTGCGCTCAAGCAGAGCGCCACTGCTAGCCATTTCTTCATCGCTTACACTCCTTGTACGTTCCGGGCTGGAGACACCCTCAGCGATATCCGATGACTGAGCTCCGAGCCAGGGAGATCAGCATGTCGGGGAAGATGCCGAACTGCAGGATGCCCAAGACGGACAAGGCGATGACTGCAATCGCAGAAGAACTCATTGCCACAGGGGACCAGTCGTCAGGGGCTTCCTTCATGTACATCACGACGATCACTCGAAGATAGTAGTAGACCGAGATGGCACTGTTGAGGACACCGATGATGGCCAGCCAGACAAACTTCGATTCGAGCGCGGCCCGGAAGATGAAGAATTTTCCGGCGAACCCCGCCGTCAAAGGAATCCCGGCCAGCGACAAGAGGAAGATCGAGAGTGCCGCCGCCAGGCCGGGCTGCTTGAATCCCAGGCCGGCATAGTCGTCGAGGTACGTTTTGCGATCCCCTTGGCGGCTGACCAGCGAGACGATAGTGAACGCTCCGATATTCATTAACGCGTACGTGAGCGTATAGAAGAGCAGCGCTGCTACGCCTTCCTGGTTGCGCGTGGCAACGGCCACAAGGATGTAGCCTGCATGCGCAATCGACGAGTAGGCCAGCATTCTCTTGATGTTCGATTGCACCAAGGCCACACAGTTCCCTACGAACATGGTCAGAACGGCAGAGAGCCAGACCAAGCCCAGCCACTTGGCGTAAGCTGCAGGAAAGGCCACCATCAAAACCCGGACGAGGACAGCGAAACCAGCAGCTTTAGGCCCGACCGACATGAATGCGGAGATGGGCGTCGGTGCGCCCTCATAAACATCGGGCGTCCAGACGTGAAACGGAACCACCGCCACCTTGAAACCAAACCCCACGAACAGCAGTCCAACCGCAACATAGATCAACGTCATGCCAGCGGAGCCTGCCGCGATCTCGCGCCCGATCGCTTCCAGATTGGTGGTTCGGGTTGCGCCGTAGGCAAGAGCGATGCCGTAAAGCATGAAAGCTGACGAAAAGGAACCGAGCAGGAAATACTTGAGCGCCGCCTCGTTCGACTTCGCATCGCTGCGCTTGATGCCCAGCAAGATGTAAGACGCAATCGACAAGGTTTCCAACCCCAGGAAGATCATGATCAGTTCGTTGGAGGCAGCCATCAAGTTCATTCCGACAATGGCGAAGAGCACCAGCGCCTGAAACTCCCCGACAGCCAAGTTTTCGCGCGTCGCGTAGCTCGAGGAGGCCAGGACTGTTAGGGCACCAACAACTAGAAACGTGATCCGGAGGAAGATGCTGAATCCGTCAACGACAATCATGCCCGAAAAGAAGGTTCCGTCTTCGCCGACCAAACCTAAGGTGAAAACGGCAGTGAGGGCGATGGCGGCCAGTGCGATGCCAGTCGCCGCGTGGCGTTTCGACTTCGGCAAAAACGTGTCCAGCAAGAGAATCGCGATGCCGAACACCGACAGAGCGATCTCGGGAAAGATCTGCGGAATCTCAAGCGCCAGGCTGCCATCCATAACTGGGTGTCGAATCCCTTCGTTGCGAGGTCGTTACAGCTTCAGATGTCTAGTGCTTCATCACGACGGCCGACGATCTGAAGTGCTGCAGAACTTGGCTGACGGATCCGTCCATCTTGCGCAGGAAGGACTCGGAATAGATGCCCATCCAGAAGATGAGTACTACTAGAGGTAGTAGAACGAGCTTCTCTCTGAAGTCCAGATCTAAGAGTCTGCGATTCCTGGGGTTGGTCACTTGGCCGAAGACGACGCGCTGATAGACCCATAGCATGTAGACCGCTGAGAGGATGACTCCCGACGCTGCGATGACGGCGTAGGTTCGGTCGGCGTCGAAGGCACCGAGGAGAATCAAGAACTCACCAACGAACCCATTCAGCATCGGCAGTCCTATGGAGGAAAGCGCCACGATCATGAATATCGCGGAAAAGACCGGCAGAGGATCCGCCAACCCGCCAAACTCATCGATCAGCCGCGTATGTCTCCGATCGTAAAGCATTCCGACTAAGAGGAATAACGCACCGGTTGAAATGCCATGGTTGAGCATCTGGTACATCGCTCCGTGCAGGCCCTGCTCGTTCAAAGCGAAAATGCCCAAGACGACAAAACCAAGATGGCTAACCGAAGAGTAAGCCACAAGCTTCTTGATGTCCGTCTGCACCATTGCTACCAGGGCGCCATAGATGATGCCTACGACCGCGAGCAGGGAAATGAAGGGAGTGAACTCCCGAGTGGCTTCGGGGAATAATGGCAAGCAAAAACGGACGATGCCATACGTTCCCATTTTCAGCAACACACCCGCCAGAACGACGGAGCCCGCCGTTGGTGCTTCAACGTGGGCATCGGGCAGCCAGGTGTGCAGTGGGAACAGAGGAACTTTGATGGCGAATGCGAAAAAGAAAGCGAGGAAGAGCCAGTGCTGCTGTCCCGGGCTCAGAATCAGGTTTCCTTGATGCAGGCTTTCCAGGATCGCAGGGAAATCAAACGTCGTGGCCCCGTTTAGCAAATACAAGGCGATGATCGCCAACAGCATCAGCACGGAGCCAACCATCGTATACAGAAAGAACTTCACAGCAGCGTAAATGCGGCGCTGTCCGCCCCACACGCCAATCAGGAAGTACATGGGTACCAGCATGACTTCCCAAAAGACATAGAACAAGAAGAAGTCCAGGGCGACGAACACTCCAATCATGCCGGTCTCCAGCAGCAGCATGAACAGGTGGTATTCCCTTACCTTGGTCTGGATCGACTTCCACGAGCTGAGAATGGCGACAGGGGTCAGGACCGTCGTCAACAAAACCAAGAACAAGCTAATGCCATCAATTCCGACGTGGTAGCGAATGCCAAGGCTCGGAATCCAGGCGGCCGACTGTTCGAACTGCATTCCGGGATTCGATGTGTCGAACGCCGGGAACAGCGGAAGAGAGAGCAGCAGGGTCAGCAGGGAAACGCCCATCGCAATGTTTCGAATGGCGCTGGCACCGGTGCGGGGCCAGAAGAGCAACAGTGCGGCGCCGCCGGCGGGAAGGAAAGTGATGAGCGTGAGAATGGAATGCGGCAAGACGGAACTCCCGAAAAACAAAGGCGCGCCTTTGCCCGAGACTAAATAAACGCCATATAGGCCACCACCGCCACAGCGCCAAATAGAATCCAGGTGCCATAGGCTCGCGCATAGCCCGACTGGAAATACTTCAAACCACCACCACTCGCCCGGACGAGCTTGCCGGCGCCGTTGGCGAAGCCATCGATGACGAGCACGTCGACGAACTTCCATAGCAGGTAGGTGGAGACGATTTTCACGGGCTGCACAATGAACGCATCGTAGAGTTCATCGACCCAGTACTTGTTCAGCAGCGTCGTGTAGAGGCCGCGAAACCGGTTCATCCACTGCTCCGGCAGCGCCGGGTTCGCCAGGTAAAACTGCCGCGCCACCC
>VFZK01000376.1 GCA_016871215.1 Acidimicrobiia bacterium
GTGACAAAACTGACTCCCGGGTGGATCTTCCTAAGAGTGAAGAAAATTGAAATCGGTCACTACCAAAAACTCCCGTTACTGAACTGACATGAACAACTTGCAGACACTGTAGGCTCGAACAGCTGGACACTAGTGGGTGCAGTTTATTAATTTACGTCTCCTAACTGGCGATGCTCCATTGCTGACTCACCAGCCAAAACGGCATTCGATCGTACGGCCGGCTCCGACACTTTTTGGGGAAGGCAGGAGAAGAGGGAACGGACCCTCGCGATGGCTTGCTTTCCTGACTGCCCCCAAACGACCTTCCGCGGGAAATATGGACTGCATGATACGCCAAAAGTGCGCCGAAAGCTTGCTGATTCTGATAGGCATCGACAAGCACATCGATCGCAGGCTTCTAGCGTTGGCCAAGACGGGCGAACTTGGCACCACAACCGGGTGCGTGTCGTGGACCAGGAGAACCGGGCGACTGTGGGAACCGGCTCGCGAGAACCATCGACACGCAGCAGCCTTCGAAACAGGACGGAGCGAGGGAACCCGGGCAGAACCCAGGAACGCTATTGCTGGAACGAGGAGATCTCTGATATCTATACGCGCAGCCGAGTATTATTCTTTCAACTGTGGCGCCGAGTCTCTGGTTGACACCGGGCGAGTTACGTTATGTGTATGCGTCCGTGACCAGCGGAAGAAATCACAATGGTTGCGCCGGGGTCTTGGTTGGCGCGCTGGTGACTGATTGGGTGGCTGTTCAGGAGCTCCCTGGCCAAATAAGGAAATCTCACGACGGTGACGGGACCCTGAAGGCTGGGCTTCCGAGAGAACGGCCTCAACAAGGTAATGCCAGCTGAACTCGAGCCGTCGGAGCAGCGGCCAGGAAGGGAGCCGGCTTGGCGCAGCATCAAGCACCCGTAGGCATCGTTGCCAACCCGGCATCGGGCCGCGATGTACGAAGGTTGGTAGCGCGTGCCTCGGCGTTTCCGGTCTCCGAAAAGTGCCACATGATCACACGCCTGCTGGCGGCGCTGGCTGCCACAGGTGTGACGCGTGTGCTGGCGATGCCCGACCGCGGCGGGATTACGGAGCGTTTGCGGCGGGCCATCGCCACACAAGGACCTCACGACGGTTGGCCGCAGGTGGAATTCGTCGAGATGCCAATCGAAGACGGCCCAGCGGATACGCTCCGCGCGGTCGAACTCATGGTGGCGGCTGGAGTGGCGGCAATCGTGGTTCTCGGCGGCGACGGGACCCATCGCCTTGCGGCCAGCGCCTGTGGGGAGACGCCCATCATGGCGCTCTCAACGGGCACGAATAATGTCTTTCCAGAGATCCGCGAGGCCACGATCGCTGGAATCGCGACGGGCCTGGTCGCAACCGGCAGAGTTGATGCCACGCGGGCGAGCCGGCGCAACAAGGTGCTGCGAGTGGAGGTCGATGGCCAGCAGACGGACCTGGCCGTGGTGGATGCCGCGATCTCTAACCATCGCTGGATCGGATCCAAAGCCCTCTGGCATCCTGAGTTGTTGAGCCAGCTATTTGTGACTTTTGCGGAATCCGATGCCCTCGGCTTGTCGTCGATTGCTGGCCTTCTTTGTCCCGTCTCGCGGCGCGCCGCGCATGGCTTGCGCATTGACCTGCTGCCGCCCGAGCGAGCGGCGGTCACGCTGAAGGCGCCGATTGCGCCCGGCCTGATGGCCTCGGTAGGCATTGCGGGCGTTTGCGAGATTCGCCCAAGCGAACCGCAAAGCATCCACTCCGGCTCGGGAGTGATTGCGCTTGACGGCGAGCGCGAAATCGAGTTCCGGCCCCAGCAGCGGGTAGCGATCCGGCTCGGCCTCGATGGACCTTTGACCATCGATACTGAAGAGGTGATGACCCAGGCTGCTCGTGACGGCCTTCTGGTTTCACGCCACGCCTAATCTCGAAAGATCAGGAAGGAGACTGCATCCTATGCAACTTAGCCGGGCAGATCTGCTGAAGGCCTACCGCACGATGAAGATGATTCGAGAATTCGAGGAGCGGCTCCATATTGAATTTGCGGCCGGCGAAGTCCCCGGGTTCGTGCACCTCTATGCGGGAGAGGAAGCCGTTGCGACGGGCGTCTGCATGCACCTTGACGATCGCGACAAGATCACCAGCACTCACCGGGGCCACGGTCATTGTCTGGCGAAAGGATGTGATGTCGACGGAATGATGGCTGAGATCTTTGGCAAGACGAACGGCCTGTGTGCGGGTAAAGGGGGCTCGATGCACATCGCCGACTTGAGCAAAGGAATGCTGGGCGCCAACGGCATTGTAGGTGGCGGCCCTCCGCTCGCCTGTGGGGCGGCTTTGGCGGCCAAGAAGCTGGGGACTGGGGGCGTGGCTGTAAGCTTTGTAGGCGATGGTGGCGCGAACCAGGGTACAACGCTGGAAAGCCTCAACCTCGCTGCGATCTGGAGCCTGCCCTGTATCTTTGTGATCGAAAACAACGGCTACGCGGAATCGACGTCCTGCAAATACGCTGGGGCGTGCCACGATTTCGCCGACCGCGCGAGCGGCTTCAACATGCCCGGCGTGACGGTTGATGGTCACGACTTCTTCGCCGTTCACGAGGTGACCGGCGAAGCGGTTCGGCGAGCTCGCATGGGAAACGGCCCCACGCTGATCGAGTGCAAGGTCAACCGCTACTACGGGCATTTCGAGGGAGACGCGCAAACGTACCGGGCGCGTGATGAAGTGAAGACGATTCGCGAAACCCGGGACTGCATTGCTAACTTCGAAAAGAAAGCCACCTCGAGTGGAATGCTGGCAGCGAGCGAGTTGCAGGAAACTTCGCGGGAAGTGCTGGCACAGATCGACGATGCGGTGGCCAAAGCCAAAGCTGCCGCCAGGCCGGGCGCAGCGGATCTTTTGACGCACGTCTACGTCTCGTACTGAGGCCTGGAAAGGACGACTATGAGCAGGCAAATCAGCCTTCAGCAGGCGGTGAACGAAGCATTGGCGCAAGAAATGGAGCGCGACAAGACCGTTATCGTGATGGGCGAGGATGTCGCCGGCGGCAGCGGCACCCAGGGGGAGATGGATGCCTGGGGCGGGCCACTGGGCATTACCAAAGGGCTGTGGAGCAAGTTTGGCGACCGTGTCATGGACACGCCCATCAGCGAATCGGCATTTGTGGGTGCCGCTGTTGGCGCCGCCGTCAGCGGTCTGCGTCCCGTGGTGGAGTTGATGTTCGTTGACTTCATGGGCGTCTGCTTCGACCAGATTCTCAACCAGGCGGCCAAGTTTCGATACATGTTCGGCGGAAAGGCGGTCACGCCTTTGGTGGTACGCACCATGTACGGTGCGGGCCTCCGTGCCGCAGCCCAGCATTCGCAGTGTCTTTATCCGATGTTCACCCACGTGCCAGGCCTCAAGTGCGTAGTTCCTTCTACGCCTTACGATGCCAAAGGGCTGTTGATCCAGGCCATTCGGGACAACGACCCGGTCATCTTCTTCGAGCACAAGTTGCTCTACTCGATTCGGGGAGAGGTGCCGGAGGAGCCTTATACGATTCCGTTCGGCGAAGCTAATTTTGTGCGCGAGGGAAGCGATGCCACCATCGTCGCTTTGGGACGCATGGTGCACCTTGCGTCGGACGCGGCGCAGGCGCTTGCCCAGGAGGGAATCGACTGCGAAGTTATCGATCTGAGGACGACGTCGCCTTTGGATGAAGACTCTGTCCTCGAGAGCGTCGAGAAGACCGGGCGGCTCGTCGTAGTAGACGAAGCCTCACCACGTTGCAACATCGCCACCGACATCGCCGCACTGGCAGGACAGAAAGCGTTCGCCTCCCTCAAAGCGCCGATGGCTATGGTAACCGCTCCTCACACGCCCGTGCCCTTCAGCGATGTGCTGGAAGACCAATACATCCCCGACGCGAAGCGCGTGGCTGCAGCGGTTCGCGACACGATGAGGTACAAAGCTTGATCCATCCTCTCACCATGCCTAAATGGGGACTCTCCATGAAAACGGGAAGAGTCGTGGGTTGGCTCGTCAACGACGGGGCAGAAATCGTTCCGGGCGCTGAGTTGGCCGAGATCGAAACCGAAAAGATTTTGGGTTCGCTGGAAGCCAGTGCGACAGGCGTCTTGCGGCGAAAGGTGGCCGCCGTCGATGACCAGGTGCCCGTGGGTGGCCTGCTGGCGGTCATTGCCGAGAGCTCGATTTCCGAAGCGCAGATCGACCAGTTCATTGCCGAGTTTCAGACTCGCTTCGTGCCTGAGCCAGACGAGGCGGAAAGCACGGCGCCCGGTTGCGAGGTCGCCGATGTGAGCGGCCACTCCCTTCGCTACCTGAAACGAGGAGAGGGAGCGGAAGCGGCGCTGTTGATTCACGGTTTCGGCGGCGACTTGAACAATTGGCTGTTCAATCACGAAGCACTGGCGGACAGCAGAGCCGTTTATGCTCTTGACTTGCCCGGGCACGGCGGGTCTTCGAAGCGCGTGGGTGACGGCAGTCTTCAGGAGTTCAGCCAGATCCTGGGAAGCTTTATGGAGACCGTCGGCTTGTCGAAAGCGCATCTGGTGGGCCATTCTATGGGAGGCGCTGTGGCTCTGAACCTTGCGCTTGCCCGTCCTCAAAAAGTGGTCTCTCTGGCGTTGATCGCGAGCGCCGCGTTCGGTCCTGAGATCGACGGAGAGTACATCGAAGGATTCATTACCGCAGGACGCCGCAAGGAGCTAAAACCGCACCTCGACAAACTGTTTTGCGATTCCAAACTGGTGGGCCGACAGATGGTCGAGGATGTACTCAAATACAAGCGCACGGATGGAGTGGAACTGGCTCTGCGGACGTTGGCTGCGCAGTTCTTTCCGGGCGGGCGCCAGGCAGTCGTGCTGCGCGAGCGTTTGGGCCAGCTCTCCGTTCCCACGCTGGTGGTCTGGGGAGCCGAGGACCGCATCCTGCCTTCCTTGCATGGCAAGGGCCTCCCAGAGAATATCAAGACTGAGATCCTTTCCGAATGCGGCCACATGGTCCAGATGGAAGCCGCCACGCAATTCAACCGTTTGATCCAGTCTTTCTGGCAAGCCAGATAAGTGACACACCGTCAACTCCGAGAAGCATTCCTCCCAAGAACCCTTCGTTCCCATCGTGCTTCTTTCGGGTTACAAGCCGCCCCGCCGATTTTGCTAGACTGACTCGCGGCCTCGCTCCACGATGCGGCCGGCTAACCGGGCGGCGAGCAAAATCGTTTGCCGACAACTGCTGCGCTTTGGCAACCCGCCTGAGCCGCCGACTATGCGGGCCAAGCTGAGACCCACGTTCTACCGCTAGCCTGGATTTCCACGGAAAACCATTTGCCTAAGTGACACCCGCCAAGCCGACTTGGGCTGCCTTTGAAACGCAGAAGGAATGCGGTGTTTCGACCGCAACAAATTTCAACCACAGATTGCGCTC
>VFZK01000377.1 GCA_016871215.1 Acidimicrobiia bacterium
TGTGGGCGCCGCAGGGCAAGACCGCCGACATCGCAGGTAATAGAGCCAAGTTGGCCCACTTGCCTCATCCCTCGAGAGTGTCAAAAGGGTTTGGTCAGGAAGGCCGCTGGGGCCAGTTCATGTTTCCCCAGATCTCCAAGCTCAGGGGCGGCCGATTGGTCGTTCAGGTGTATGTAGGAGGAGACGGCCCTGTGGGCCGGAACTATATCTACTACGCGTCCGATGACCATGGCAGGAATTGGCGGCATTTTACTCACTACGACGATGTGACCGAGAAGCCCGCCAGCGAGATCGCCCTGCGTCTGTCAGATGGAGAGGAGCTGCGGGGCCCGCTGGAGACGGACATCGTGGAAATTGACGTTTCCGGACTGAATCTCAAAACCTATGCCGGCTTCTACCGATAGGGCGATCTTCCCAGAGAAAAGCAGGGCGTGCCCATTTTCACACGCAAACCGGGACAGGAGCACTGGACCCGCGAGACGGCCTTCTGGGACCCGGATCTTCTGATTCGGGCTGAGATGCGCGGCCAGCGGCAGTTGCCCTCACCCATCCACACGTCCGAATCCCACATCGTCCACTTGCCGGATGGTTCGCTGGTGAGCACCGTCTCCAGGCACCCGGTGATGGCGGATGTCGGTCCGGACGGCGCCTTGAAGGCAGCAGACCATCTCATCTGGCGCAGCTTCGATCGAGGGCGCACCTGGAAAGTCGATGGGAAAGTACCAGGCTCCAATTTCCTGCCCTTTTGGCATCCGGGAGTCCAGGCTACCATTCGCGCCCACCTGCTGGCCTTACCCAACGGCAACTGGGTCGCTTCCTTCCGGCACGGGGGGATGTATTCGTCCGGCGGCGGCCCCTTGGTCGTCCGCAAGTCGAGTGATCAAGGCAAGACCTGGTCTGCGCCCAAGGCGATCCGGGTACCCGGGGTGAATCCGCTCGGGTTGGCGCTGGAGAATGGCGTTGCCGTGCTGTCCTATCAGCGGCCGGGGGTGTTCCTCACCTTCTGTGCCGACGGCAAGGGAGACTTGTGGAGCAACGACGTGACGCTGGTGAAGGGGTGGCGACACCAGCGCAACGAGAACTCCTGCGCCAACGGGAGTTTTGTGGTCACCGGACCGGATCGGTTCATTTACGCTTATACCAAGTGGGATGTGCCGGATCCCTGGGGACAGCCCCGGCAAGCCGTGATTGCCCAGGAGTTTGTGGTGTCGAGAAAATAGGCCGCTCCAGCCATGTCGGCGGCAACGGCCGCCACCGACGAGTCAACCAAGCTGTGAAAAACCGTGGCGGGCTCTATGTACCGGTCCTGCTGGTGAAGGGGAATGGGACCGGCGGTTGCAGAGCCGCCGCCAGTGCGCCTGAAAGCGCATTTGGTCAGAGAGGTGGAAGTCCGCTTCAGGTATGCGCTCTCCGGCCTGTAGCCGATTGCAACTGCGTCACCGCGAGGCGGGGTGGGGAGCAACAGCAGGTGAACGATCCATCCGTAGGATAACAAACTCGATTCGGTCTGTCCGAGTCGGCGAGCCTGCGTGAAGCCCGGACCCACGTAGGGAGGTCGATGAATCATGGCGGTCGAAACAGAATCTTAACCAGAGCGAGTGCCCTCGGGCTACACAAGCTGGAACGGCTTCAGGAGATGCCAGCCTGAAGACACTGTGGCGATCAAAGGTATATGATGCATGTTGAGAACCCTATGGGAGAAACGGGTCGGGTAGAAGACGTTTCGTTGCCAGTCAGCCGGAACTCTTTCCGATGAGGGTGCAATTCGCCGATCCTCAACCAGGTAAAATTCACCCCGCGCCACCGCGCCGTTGTCGCGCGCGCTGGTCAGGTAGCTCAGGACCCTGGGCCAATCGGATTCCGGCCCCATGTCGGCCCGCCAGTGATAATGGTAGTTGTAGGCGGAGATGCCGTCTGCCAAGCGCGGGGACGAATAAGACCGAGACGCTCGCGGCGAAGGAATTCGAGATTCATGTCAAATTGAAGTAGTCGACGATCGAGGCCGCCGGCTTGCCGTTCACTAAAAGCCCTAAGCACTCCTGAACACAACTACGGTAACGTCTCTGGAGGCCAGCAACCCGAAAGACGGCGGGGTGTGCGATTCGTCCGGACTGCTTCGCACCGACGAGAGGACAAGAGAATGGTGCGTTGGAAGTCGAAGGACCTTCTTTTTGCAGCGATGCTGCTTTGGGCTGGAACCGTCCCGGGTTTTACAGGAAGTGCGCCCGTGAAGAAGGACGCTGCCAGCGCGCCACAGGCTCGCGAGGACAATCGCCGGTTCGGAACCGTTTTCAACAATGACATTAACAACCTTCTTTACGCGGTGGATTCGAAGCTGAGTGCGGGAGAAATCATCGCGGACTACCGCCGCGGGTTGGGAGAGATCCTGGCCGCGAAGCCTGGGATCCTGGCCCAGAACGTGGGTATGCCGGATCCCGTTATCTATCGTTCCAAGGTGGCCACGCCGTGGAACAAATACGTGGAAGGTTCGCAGTCGGAGGTGGTGCAGAAACTACTCGACACCGGGACCGATCCTCTCACTCTCACCATCTCGGAGTGCCGAAAGCAGGGCGTTCGCGTGGTCGCCAGCTACCGGATGAACGCCGAGGACTTCAAGAAGAGAGAACTGGAGATCTTCGATTTCGGGAGGGCAAACCGGCATCTGGCAATTCCGGGGGCCAACTGCCTGGATCCCGCGCATCCGGAGGTTTACGCCCATTACATGGCTATCTTCCGCGAAGTGGCGGAGAAGTATGACGTGGACGGCATCGAATTCGACTTTCGCCGCTGGGCACGGATGGTCTCAAACCCGCTGGAGAACCACACCGTGCTGACCCGGATGGTGCGGGGGACGCGGGCAATGCTCGACGAGGTGGGAAAGAAGAAGGGTGGAAAGCGTCTCATTTTGGGAGTGCGGGTCGGCCCCTCCCTGGACACCCCGGAAGTCGTGGCCAAATACGCGGGGGCGTTTTCTCCTGGGATGGATGGTTCTTGCAAGGAGTTGGGGCTGGATGTGAAGACCTGGATCGAGCGAGAACTGGTCGATTATGTGAGTCCGTCACTTTTCTGGCCGCGCTGGCCGGGGCATCCGCATACCCGTGAGTTTGTGGCACTGGCGAAAGGGAAGAACATCGGCATCTATCCCACGCTCTTCCCGCTGCCGCTGTGGCTTGATCAGGACCAGAGCAAGAACAAGGCCCTGGAGCCAGGGGACACGGAGCGGCTGAAGAAATACAAGGATGGCTTCTGCGAAATCGCCCTGAAGATGTACGAGGACGGGGCGGACGGCATCAGCACTTTCAACTGGTACTTCCACCTGCACCTTGCCCGGATGCCGAAACAGTGGCAGGCGTACTACGGGTATGGGATGGGGGGATCGGCGATTCAAAAGTATGTGCTCTCCATACTAGCGGATCCCCAGGCCATCCGGCGCTACCGGAGCGCGGCTTGGATGGTGCCGCCGCACTAGAGCTGTGTCATCCGGCGAGTGCGATACTTCCATGCACCGCGACGAAAGATGAGGATTGGGAACCAACCGAACCGGGAACCAGCCCCGAAACCCTGATACAGAGGGAGTTCCGCAATCTCCGGCGCCAGGTGATAGAGCCGCGCGTCGTGGACCACGCAGCGTAGACAGAACTGACGCCGGTTGAGTCCGCTCCAAAAGAACGAGCCCTTTCCGGTTGCGTTTAGGGGAGATAATGCTTCGGCTTGCGCCTCGGGGATGCTGAACACTCAAACAGGAGTCCAATCATGCAAACCACAAAACGCCGCACGTTTCTCAAAGGTGTCGGGCTAAGTGCAGCGATGGCCTTCGGGGTGCCGAGCGTGCGGGCCGCGGACGGCCGCAAGGTTGTGGCAGCCGTGATTGGCACGGGCGGCATGGGGACGGCGCACCTGAAGAATCTCGCCGCGCGGAAAGATGTGGAACTCGCGTACGTCTGCGACGTGGACGCGACGCGACTCGCCGCTGCGGCCGAAGTCGTCACGTCAGCGACGGGCAAGGAGCCGAAGGCGGTCAAGGACCTGCGGCAGGTGCTCGACGACAGGTCGGTCGAGGCGGTGTGGATTGGTACGCCCGACCACTGGCACGCGCCGGCCGCGATCCTGGCGCTCGACGCCGGCAAGCACGTATACGTAGAAAAGCCGTGCTGCCACAACATTCGCGAGGGGCGGCTCATGGCCGATGCGGTGAAGCGGTCCGGCAAGCTGCTGCAAGTCGGGACGCAGAGCCGCAGCACAGCGAGCGTTCGCGAAGCGATAGAGCGCATTCGCGGCGGCGAGATTGGCGAAATTCTCGTCGCGAAGGCGTGGAACAGCCAGCGACGCGGCTCGATCGGCAAGACTCGGCCGAGCGACCCGCCGCCGCAGCTCGATTACGATGCGTGGGTCGGTCCCGCACCGATGGTGCAGCATCGCTCGAACATGCTGCCCGGCGTTTGGCGCTGGTGGCGCGATTTCGGTTGCGGTGACATCGGCAACGACGGCGTACACGACATCGACGTCGCGTGTTGGGGACTGGGCGTGACGACGCACCCGACCACCGTCGCGTGCCTCGGGGGCAAGTACTTCTTCGACGACGATCGGCAGTTCCCCGATACGCAGTACGCGGTGTTCGAGTATCCGGCCGACGGCCCGCCCGCCGGCCGCAGGAAGCAGCTCATCTTCGAGCAACGCGACTGGTCGCCGTACGTGCA
Source organism: Acidimicrobiia bacterium (assembly GCA_016871215.1). GTDB lineage: Bacteria > Acidobacteriota > Terriglobia > Versatilivoradales > Versatilivoraceae > VFZK01. The sequence goes on from VFZK01000377.1 coordinate 4,698, forward strand.
AGAGGGCTACGAAAATGGCACGGCGTTCTACGGCAAGACCGGCATGCTCCTCATTGGCCACACGGTCGGCTGGAAACTGTACGGCGAGCGCAACAAGCTGATCGCGGAGAAAGGCGGCTCGGCCGACCTCGTCGCGCACCACACGAACTTTCTCGACTGCATTCGAGGCAACCAGAAACAACTGAACGCCGACGTGATGGCCGGCCACTTGTCTGCGACGCTCGTGCATTTGGCGAACATCGCAGCGGTCACCGGCGAAGTGCTCCGATTTGATCCGGCCAAAGAGCAGATCACCAACAACAAGGAAGCAAACGCGATGGTCCGCCGCAGATATCGCGATGGCCACTGGGCCGTGCCCCACGACGTGTAACGCACTTGGAGTGCGGCTCGACGCACGGCAAAGACGCAGCCGAACGCCGTATCGAGTTCACGGCGTAGCGATTGTGCGAAGTGTTCGCGTGGTTCATCCCGCCCGGCGCGTCGAGCATGTGGGATGCGATTGCTGGAGTGGCCGCCGGCAGTGCTGCTCTTAGCCAAGTGCATCGCTGGAGGCCGCTTCAGCCGATTCTCGACGCCAGGAAACCGACAAGGAATTCAATGCTTATCAATAGTTGCGAAAGTACCAGCACTAAGTGGTCTCTGCTGCATACTTAGTCTCAGCAAGTTGGAAGAAAGACAGAATCAGTTGACGAGAGCGCTGAATCGAAAGCAAGATTGAAAA
>VFZK01000378.1 GCA_016871215.1 Acidimicrobiia bacterium
GCTGCGTTTCAATCGGAGTCGACAGGGGAGACCTCGCTGTTGGTCTGGGTTCCCATGTTCTTTTAATGCATCGAATCTCACTTGTCCAGCGGTTTCCGATCTATCATCGGATTTTTAAACACCCTCTTACCGAAAAGTGCCTTCCTGACAAACGGTCGTTTCGTGCTTAGCCTGCTGGATGTCACGCTGGCCAAGTGCCGGCAAAGTGAAGAAAGGAGAGCATGCCCATGCAAGAAGCAATGAAGATTCCGGGGTATACCTACGGCACCCAGGCGGTCGAGCGGTCCCCGGTGACGCTCGGCGATTTTGAGCTGATGAAGAAGAGCGCGCTATTTGGCGCGGAGGATATTCAAGCTTTGCGCCTCTCCGCCGAGGTGCTCAAGGACCAAGTCGAGGCAGTTCTCGATGTGTGGTACGGGTTCGTCGCTTCAAATCCGCATTTGCTCGCGTCATTTTCTGCCTTGAGCGATGGCAAGCCGCTTGCCGAGTACCTGGGTGGAGTCCGCAAACGCTTTGGCCAATGGATACTGGATACGGCTCGTGCCGAGTACGACCAGCGCTGGCTCGATTACCAACACGAAATCGGCATGCGCCACCATCGCACGAAGAAGAACCGCACGGATGGAGCAGCTTCGACCAGCCATGTGCCATTCCGCGATCTGTTCGCCCTCATCTTCCCGTCACGTTCACACTGAGGCCTTTTCTGGCCAAGAAAGGCCATTCAACGGAAGAAGTCGACAAGATGCACGCAGCTTGGATCAAGTCGTGCCTCTTGCAGGTGACTTTGTGGAGCCATCCTTACATCAGGCAAGGTGACTTCTAGGCGCTTAGGGGCAAAACTTGCAAAAAATGTTTTCGATCCTGCCGAATGGAAACTCAAAGAGGTAGGGTAGGTCGCGTTTTTCGACGCACCGCCTCCGCGGTTGGTGCTAGTGGTGTGGTGCGTTGAAAAGCGCAACGCACCCTACGTCTGTCTTGCGGCCCAGAGGGCCACGTTTTCGGCGCCCCGTCGCCGAAAAAGGCTAGCCCGTTATGCAGGTTAAAAAGAGAATTTCGTTCTCGTTTCGGCGCGACAGGGGCGCAGCAGGTAGGGCGGGCTGTCCTCAGCCCGCCGCGAAGTGCCGATGCGTTGGGAAAACGGCGCGGTGAGGACACCGCGGTCACCCTACCGCAACCGGGAGATCAAGGGTGAAGCCCTTGGCTAGCTGGTTTGCCAAGCCCTGCCTGGAGCGGCAGACGACAAATCTCAAAGCGGCAAGATCTATTGCGTTCAAGTTCCTTCCTGGCCGACGGGTCCTGCAATGGAGTGACCGGCAGGGCGCACTAGCGAGTGATCTTGGATCGCCGAGACTCGGTGAAGCGCTTTCAGGCAACGATGATCGAGGCGCCTTAGGCCGGGGTTGCGCAGTTCGAAGGAGGGCGAGCGGCTCGATTGACGGCGGCGTCGAGCAAGCGTCTGCTGCTTGAATGGATTTTCGCCAGGTGGGGGATTAAGAACACAGAGGCAGATTTCTCTGCCTCTGTTCTTTCGCGTGTCGGGCAGAAACTACTTTTTCTCCACGACGAGATTTTGCGCTACAGAGAAAACCCCTGGAACGCCATTGGCCTTAATGTTGGCGATGTTTCTATCCATCTCGGTCGCCGCAACTCCTTCCAAGGCGACCTGTCCATTCTTGACGATGATGTGAATCGACGGGATCGGTTGCAAGCGATAGCGAGAAAGCGCGCTGGAACCATAGATGGCCCGATAGACAGCAAGGCGGATGCGGTCATCGTTGGGCGACGCCGGCAATACTTCAATGTTGTTCGTAACCGAGCTGACGCCTTCGATCTGCTGAACCACCCTGGCAGCGGAAGAACGCAAAGTCGGGCGGTAGACTTGGCCCGCGAGCTCGACACGGTCTCCTTCGATCTTGTAGGTAATGTGATCGAAGACACTGTAGTACGGTAGCATCACCAGCTCATGGCGTACCTTCTCTTGGAGCCAGTCGGCCGCGTTGCCTGCTTTGGACGTTTGCGTCCGCTTGGCCAACCCATCCACCGGTAAGAGAGCCAGGGTGGCGCCAAGCAACGCGGCTGCTGCTGTGAGTGTTCGTTTCGTTCTTTTCATAACCTCCTCCATTGTGATGATCTGGACGTTCGTTCTCGTTTGACGTCGCCTGCCTGTCGCCAGCGCTTCAGGCACCGTCTGCGTGTCACTTGCCTAGGAGGTTCCCAGGCTTTTCCTGGTTGCCTGTTCCTCCCTGTCTTCGTTGCTGAATACGGACGAACCATTCCGAACGGATGTTTCAGGCTGGTGATCGGTTCCATGGGGGGCCAAGAAGCCCAACCCAGCCTATGAGCCGCAAAACTATCCTCCCTTCCGGCGGCTGACAGCCCGGCACAGATTGTGGCCCCATCGTGCCTGGCCGTTCCCATGACGACGAGGCTGTCCTGCCGCCAGAAACCCTCGACTAACCTTTCAAACGAGTTCGCACCCCATTTCCTTAGGGGAGAGGGCAGCATCCCGGTATAATCCCGCTACTTTTCCAAGCTGTGTCATGCCATGTTTCGAAGGCATCGAAGATGGCTGGGAGGGTTGGCGTCCGGTGACGAGGCCCGGTCACGAAAGCATGAAGGAGGCATCTGATCAATGAAACCAGACGCAGAGACTGTGAAGCGTATTGACTGGGACGAAATCGAAACCACCGCGGAGTTCCAGCAGCTGCTGGCGGCGAAACGCCGCTTCATTGTTCGTGCGACACTGTTCTTCATCGTCTACTACTTCGCCTTGCCCGTGCTCGTCGGTTGGGTCCCACAATGGATGAGCGCCCCAGTGCTGGGTCCACTTAACGTCGCCTATCTTTTCGCGCTTTCGCAGTTCCTCATGGCTTGGTGCGTCGCAGCCCTGTACGTTCGGCAAGCTTCCAGGTGGGATCGGGTGGCGCGACAGATTGTGGAGCGCCGCTCCTCGGCGGAGGGCGATTGACCATGTCCATGGCGCTGCTGATGTTTCTTACGTTCATTGCCATCACGCTCTGGATCACCTACTGGGCTGCCGGGCGTTCCAGTGGCCCCAGTGCTTTTTTCGCTGCAAACCGGCGGATCACTGGCTGGCAGAACGGACTGGCGGTGGCCGGCGACTACATGAGCGCCGCTTCGTTCCTGGGCATTGCCGGCATCATCGCGTTTCAAGGATATGACGGCTTCATGTATTCGGTTGGATGGCTTGTGGCCTATCTCACGGTGCTTCTGATTGTGGCCGAGCCCCTGCGGAATGCGGGGAAGTACACCATGGCTGACGTGCTGGCCTACCGGCTGCAACCGCGGCCCGTGCGGGCGATGGCTTCACTCAGCACGTTGACGGTCAGCACGTTCTACATGATTGCCCAGATGGTTGGCGCCGGGGCCTTGGTGACGCTGCTGCTGAAGGACTCGGGCATCAGCTTTCATGCGGCGGTCATTGGCGTTGGAGCACTGATGATCGTTTATGTCGTCTTCGGTGGCATGCTGGCGACGACGTGGGTTCAGATTGTGAAGGCTGTGTTGCTGATGGCGGGCACTCTGCTGTTGAGTATTCTGGTGGTGGCTCACTTCGAAGGAAGCTTCGTTCGTTTCTTCGACGCTGTCACGCGAGTGACCTATCGGGATGCGAACGGCGTCGAGGTCACGCAGAACTTCCTGCAACCGGGCCTGCGCTTCAAGCCACCTTACGGCGCTCTTGACCTGGTGTCGCTCGGGCTGGCGCTGATCTTTGGCACGGCCGGCCTGCCCCACATCCTGGTCCGTTTCTACACGGTGCCGGATGCGAAGACCGCTCGTGTGAGCGTCGTCTGGGCCATGATTCTGATCGGTTCGTTCTACATCATGACCACGTTTCTGGGTTTCGGTGCCGCAACGATTGTCGGTAGAGAGACGATTGCCGCGGGTGGCGGAATCAACATGAGCGCGCCTCTGCTCGCTCGCGCGCTGGGCGGAGACATCTTCTTCGCCTTCGTTTCAGCGATCGCTTTCGCCACAATTTTGGCCGTGGTTGCGGGGCTCACCATCAGCGCCTCCGCCTCCTTCGCGCACGATTTCTGGACCAACGTCGTGCACCACGAAGTCGAGCGCCGTCCCGGAGAAGAAGTGCTGGTCGCAAGGCTAACCGCCTTCGTTGTCGGCGCGGTAGCCATCACGATTGCGATCTTGCTCGGACCCACCGCCAATGTCGCTTTTCTCGTTGGTTTAGCGTTTGCTGTCGCAGCTTCAGCCAACCTGCCGGTGATTGTGCTCTCGCTCTTTTGGAAGCGTTTCAACACAACCGGCGCGGTGACCGGGCTGGGAACAGGCCTGGTCTCTTCGATCGCCCTCATCCTGGTCAGCCCCAGCGTCATGGGAGTCGATCCCGCGGGAAGTTCCACCCGCCATCTGATCCAGGCGCCACCCCTGTTCCCCCTGGAGAATCCTGGCATCATTAGCATTCCATTGGGATTCATGGGGGCGTTGCTCGGCTCGCTGTTCCGCCGGGAACAGGAGGCCGAGCGCAGGTTTGCCGAGCTGTCGGTCAGGGCCAACACCGGTCTAGGGTCTGAGAAAGCGACGCTGCACTAACCCTTGCGGGCCGCTTCTGGCGTGTCTGTGACAACCGGACTTCGCGTGGCTTTTGGGAGACTGCCGTTGCGAGCGCCTGCGGACCTTGCGCGGACTGGCTGAAACTTCCGGTAACATCCCCACCGCTATCTTTTCGCTAGCAATTTCCGGTCGAAAACGGCAGACAAGTGTCGCAGTCCAAGATGACTGTGAACAGGCCAAGAAAACCCGCTCACCTTAGCCGGGTCGCAGCCTATCTGCACAAGCAGATGGAGCAGCCGGGAATCTTCCGGCATCTATCACGCGGCACGGGCCCGCCAGCAGGTGTGGATTTGGTGGACAAACGTTTCCAGGCGCAATCGCTGGGTAGGCGCTTCGGACTTTCCATATGTCAGGGTAATGATGGGAGCTTGGCCGAAATCGTTGCGAATGGCCGGAACGACAGCCGAGGTGGCCGTTCCGACAATGCAGTTGATGCCGACGGCGTTGATCACGCCGCTGGCTCCCCTCCTGAGGAAGTCGACCGTCTTGGCGACGCCCAGCAGGATCAGGTAATTCGTGCGCGGTCCAACATAGGGTTGTGCGAGCCGGATCAGTTCGGCGGCGGAAGGTTCCACGGCCCAGGCACCGACTTCACGAGGGTGCAATTAAAGGTGCGAGTCAGTTCACGCTGCTTTCTCGTGTAGGTTGTGCCAGTAATGTTCCCATCCGCGGTTAGCGCGAAGGACACGAAGCGCGAGCATCTTGCTGAGGTTTTCCAGCTTCC
>VFZK01000379.1 GCA_016871215.1 Acidimicrobiia bacterium
GACCGGCACCGACCCGAAAGCCGCTGCCAGCCCGGCGTCGGAATGAGTTTCCGGTTGGCTATTCCTTGGCCGGTTGCTCTCCAGCAGAGCCGGCCTCCGCTTCGCCAACTGCGTGCCAGTATCAATCAGAGGCTTTTGGGAGTCGAGAAGTTTTCAGTTAACGGTACACTGTCTCTTAACTGTTTGTCTCACCTCAGGGGGCAAGCCCAGTCGTGCGCTTTGCCACCGGGACCCCCTGCCGCAGAAAGCGCGGCGTCCCCTTCGAAAGTCTTCGAAAGGGGGACCAAGGCTTTTCTCCCCCTCGCGGAACCGAAGCCCTGGTTTTTTCACACTTCCCCATATGGTCGGGCTACTGAACAGCCTGAACAGCCGCATGCGCCAAATCAGTAGCCCGAACGTTAGCAAGGGCTCGACCTCGACTCAAGGACTCACGAGACTTTGACGGGACCGTGGCGTGCGCTGCGAGTTGCAATGCACCGCGCCAGGCCTGGTGGTACAATGCCTCGGGAAGGAAGACGGCTGCTGGTTTCAAAACAAGCAAACCTGGAGATCTAGGGAAGATGATTCGCATGGGTCCTTATTCGGTCTATCTGCTCGACGCGGGCCGACTTTGGTTGGACGGCGGCGCCATGTTTGGAGTCGTACCCAAGGCGCTCTGGAGCCAGGCCAAGCCAAGCGACGAACGGAATCGCATCGAGTTGTCGATGAAAGTACTGCTGCTCTGCCTCGAGGATCGCAAGATCCTGGTGGACGTCGGCGCTGGCCATACCTTCCCGCCGAAACTGGAGGACATCTATGGCATCGACTATCGGCATGCGACCTTGAAGCAGTCGCTTGCGGAACATCGTTTGCAAGCCGAAGACATCACTGACGTGATCCTGACCCACTGCCACTTCGACCATATGGGTGGCGCTGCGGAGCGGGTTAACGGATCCTTGCGCCTGACCTTTCCCAACGCCACCCACTACGTCCAGGCTAGCCAGTGGAAATGGGCCCTGAATCCATCGGAGAAAGATCGCGGCAGTTTCATCGCCGACACTTTGGAGCCGCTGAAGCAGAGCGACCGCCTCAAGACTCTGCCGGGAGAATGCGAATTGTTTCCGGGTCTGCATTTACTGCTTTCCAACGGCCACACTGTGGGATTGCAGATGGTGAAGATCCAGGATTCAACCAGCACTTTGTTCTACTGCGGCGATCTGATGCCGACGGCTGCTCATGTGCCCTTGCCCTACATCATGGGATATGACATCTATCCGCTGACGACACTGGAAGAGAAGAAGCGCTATCTGAACCAAGCCTGTGAGGAGAACTGGTTGATCGTGCTCGAGCACGACACGGAAGTGGACGCGATACGCCTCAAACGAGGCGCGAAGCGGATCGAGGTTGCGGAGAAGGTGCCGATCTGACCCAGGAGGAATTGTCTGGAGTTGAACAGGAGCGCAAGCCTCACGCCGAGCCGCTGAGGACAACGTCGGGCCGGGAACTCGGCTCGCCGACGTTTGCCCCTCAGATCGCTGAAGACTGCCTTGGCGAGAGAACTTACTCTTAGAGGGTGTTTAGAAAGGCCAGGTTCAAGGAGTCAGCTACGTTTGCAGTCCCGGCTTTAGCCGGAACCACAGCATTTCCTTCCGCCTAAAGGCGGAACTACGAACCAAAGGGCGCCTTTTTAAACACTCTCTTAGACCACCCGGGGTCGGAAAACGTGCTGCTCTCTCGAGCAGGCAGGCACGCCACGGGCGCGAGCATCCTTCAATCCTCGTCTTCTTCTTCGACACGATAGACCACTTTGGCGGTGTGCGCTGACGGCACTGCCTTCCCGTTCTCGAAGCCAGGAGCGAAGTCCCACCAGTTCTTAACCTCATAGACCGCGCGTTCCGTCAAGCCGAACTCCAGTTGGTTTTCGGCTTTCGCTTCGGTAACCTCGCCGTTGGCATCGAGCTTGACCGTGACTTCCACCTCGCCCCCGCGTTTCTTTCTGAAGGCTCGCTCCGTCTGTTTCGGAAAGGTGCTCAGCAGAGTTATCGGACCGCGGGTGCCTTCGCTAGTCGGCGAGATAGTGACTTTGCGATACCGCGCCGACGAGCCATAGATGTTGGCGCCGAACTTCACTCGCAGGTCGAATATCTTCAGGTGTTCGCTGGCCACTTCGATGTTGAGTTGATTGACCTTTCGGGAGAACTCCTCGAACTCCTCTGGGCTGAGCGGTTGCAAGCGGAAGACTTGGCTGCCGGCCAGCTGCATCACCTTCCGAACCTTCGATGGAAAACTGAAGCTGTATCCCAACTCCCACTTGCGTCGCGTTCGTTGCCGCGTGCAGGCCTTGTCACCGCCTTCTACCTTCGACTTGCTACCATCGTAGAGAAACGAGTCCGCCTTCAGGACGATCCCATCTTCCGTGCGGAAGCTGACGTTTTCGATTGCAAGACAGCGGCGCGTGTCGCCCATGTTGATGACTTCAAGAAGCAACTCTTTCTTCGGTGTGAGTTCGAAGGAAAAAATAACCTTGGCGTCAATGTAGGCATGATGGGCGCTGGCTGTGGGAATGAAATCGGGCGTCGCCCAAGCCACGTGTGCCAGGGCGAGTCCGAGGTTCAAAGCCAGCAGAGCGATCGCGTACCGTTTGTGCATAAGAGTTAGCCAGCCGAAATCGAAGGTTCAAATCGTCGTTCGGGCCTAAACTCGCGCCACCGCGAACAGCTTTCATTTTACGACGAACCGCTTGGATTGGATGCCGTCGACGCTCAAAATCGCGTCCTGATTTGGACCGTGACCTGGCGCCCAGCAGCCAAGGCTGTGCCCGAAAGCAACCCCGTGAAGTTGATTACGTTGAACCGATTGCTGGCGTTGCGCAGATCGATCTGCAGGGAAACCGATCGTTCGTCGCGTTGCCAGAATCTCAACCCAAGCCCAAAGTCCACGCTGAAGTTGGGCCGCAGGCGGCCGCGCTCGAAGTTCACGCGGTCAAGGATATTGGAAGGAATCGACAGAGTACCGCGCGCGCCTTTGTTTGCCCCGACGTCCTCGCCCTCTGTTTCTGCCTCCACCGGCAGACCGCTGCCATAGCGGACGCCTGCCGCGATCCACAGTTGCCGGTGAGCTTCCACCCTGACCTGGGCCGCAACGGTATTGCGCTGGTCCTGGCTTACCGGAAATCGCTTGACGAAGCCCCGCAACTCTTCGGTTGCCCCGCCGTTAACAAAGAGCCCCCCTGTTACGGGCGAAGACGCCTGGCCCCGCATGTTGGAGTAGCTGGCATAGCTTGAAACACTCCTCCAACCCGGCAGCTCCAGGCGGATCTCCGTCCCTTCGACGCGCGCCCTGTCGAAGGCGATGGGGAACGAAAGACCCGTGTTGAGAAAAACGTCGTCGTCGATGAAATTGCGGAAGTCCCGCCAGTAGTGGCTGACGTCGGCGCGCAATCGGTTCCCCAAAGACTTGCCGAAACCGGCTTCGAAGAAATTGGCCCGGCTGGCAGGCACCGCCAACGCTCCTTCGACTCTGTCAAGATCCAGTCCCGGAGCCGCGCTGCTGAAGAGCAAGTTCTCCATGGGCGGAGGCTGAAAGATCCGGTCGTAACTTGCTCTCAGAAGAAGGTCTGCAACGGGTATGTAGTAGCTAAGGCCGAGGCGTGGACCCAGCGCTGTATCGCGAATCAAGAGTCGATAGTGGTCTATCCTGCATCCAGCCGTGGCTGCGAGGTTGCCCAATCGGACATGGTCCTGGACGAACGCCGCCGCTTCGACGCTTCGCCGCCGGCCCTCAAAGTCGAGCTCGAAACTTGGCAGTCCGGCCGGCCGGGCAAAGCGAAAGCGTTCGCGAATTCGGCTCGTACGGAAGTCGCTGCCGAATTTCAGTGTGTGCTGCTGGCGGTCGATCGTGACGTTGCCCGCGAACGCTCCTTCTCGAACTCCCCGGCTCTGCTCGGCGTAAATGGGAGTGGACAGCGCGTTGCTCCACAGCCGAGCCGTTAGGTCTCGAACCAATCCATGAACCGATGCCAGCGAGTGAGGCGAGAACACGTGCTGGTACTGGATTTGTCCGGCGGTTTCTTCTGACAAGCGATCCTGGCGTTGGCCCGAAGCCTGTTGTGCCAAGTCATTCGGGACCAGGAAGCCGGTGCGATTCCGGCGAAGGTACAGGACCACGCGATCTCGGTCGGTGAGGTCTCGCTCTAGGCGCACGTTGACGCCACCCGCGCTGGCCTTGTTGGTGAAGTTCTCGATGGACGGAGGGTCGAGGTACCGGCCGGTGTGGCCTGCGTGAACCCCTAGCGAAGCAGCAGTGCTGTCGGCGCGATATCGGTGGAACAGCGAACCAAGGTAGGTTCCATAGCTTCCCGTCTGAAAGTCAAGCTCCGATGCGTGGCCTGGACGAACGATCCGGTGCGTGTCGAGCGCCACAACGCCTCCAAGGCGGCGGCCATACTCGGCGGGGATGCCTGCCGTCATGACACTGACCGCCTCGAACTCACCGTTTTCGAAAGCCGGCGCGAAAGCAATGGACCGGTTATCGTAAACCGGCATGCCGTCAATGACATATTGCGTGTCGTACTCTGACCCTCGAGGGTGCAGCACCGCGTTGGCTTCCAATAGCCAGCCCGGCATGCTGGTGATGATCTCACTAGTGCTACGGCCAAGCGTCGTCCCAAAAGCCTGTTCAAGTTGGTCGCGACCCGCTCGCAGCACCAGCCCGGACTGGGATGGATCGATTAACGGGGCTGGTGCTTCCACCGTGATCTCGGTCGTAACAGACTCGATCTGAAGTGCGATCTCCTTCTGCTGCGGCACGGCAGATCGAATCTCGATCGTGTCGATAAATTCCTCAAGACCGGCGCAGTGAACTGCGAGCCGGTAGACCCCTCGTGGCAGGCGCCGCAACCACGCTTGACCGTTGGCGTCGGTCTGAGCTTCGGCATGAAACTGCGGGTTGCGTCCCGTCATTCGAACCCGCGCTGCGACGGCACGCCCAGCAGGATCGCGAACCGTCACGCGCAACTCGCCATCCATGATCTGCGCCTCCCCGATACGGACAGCGAGAAGTGCCAGCATCCACGACTGAAGCAGCGACCGCCGCTTCACCTGACGCAAGATGCTATACATAGCGTCATAAATAATGCTGCATAATGTTCTTGCTTTCAAAGCCTCTCCTTGCCATAGTCGAAGGGCAAGGAGGGCTTTGCCCATGCGAAAACTTACGATTTCGGACAAAGAAGTCATGCGCCTGGCCGTGCAGCAAGAGATCACGCGCTCGGAAGAATCGCGATACGACCACCGTCTGCACGGCATTTTGCTGGTGAGTCAAGGGCT
>VFZK01000380.1 GCA_016871215.1 Acidimicrobiia bacterium
GGCTGTTTGGCTTTCCCAAAGGCTTCCATTTCGGTCCATTCATCGGCTCCGCAAATCACCGCACAGATGGCGATGGCCAGAATATCGGACAGCAGATGGCGCTTGGTAGGATCGACGCGGGGATCCTTAACTTGCTTCAGCTGGTCGAGCAACCCTCCCATGAGATTGCCAGAACTGCTGGCGGTGGGCTTGAGTGGGGACATGAACAAGGGCTCCGGAGATCGCATTGGAGCTATTTCCCCTTGTCGTCATAGCATATGGATGCAGATTTGTCCAGCCCTCTTTAGATGCGTTCGCCCTGACCTCTCGCTGAATCGATCTTGCGTTCGACCGCACCTTGCTTTAGACTCAGCTTTTCTGTTAAGTAGAAGCTGGTCTAGCTTTTGGAGATTGAAAACCGGAAAGTCGCCGGCCTACTGAAAAGTGTTGCCCTGTGCCTTACAACCGAACGAAGGATTTCTGCTGTCTAAGCGGTGAATGGCGCCATTTGAGCGCCAAAGCCTGGAATTCTGCGGGCGGATCGAATATTCGTTGGATCGTTGAAAAATGAACATTCCCTGCGAGGCGGGGGAGGAAATAAGGAGGCTGAAAGTCATGTCTAGTTTCAAGAAGTGGGCCACCAGCGCGATTGCCGGGTGTTTCTTGTTGGGCGTGGGTGCTGCTCCGCTCCTCTCGCAAGCCGCAGCGGAGCAGAAGCAGCCCCAGGCGAAAACCAAAGCGGAGTACGACGCCTACATGGCCCTGTACCAGGAGTCGGTTCCTGCCAAGAAAGCTGAGCTGGCCGTGAAGTTCCTGGCAGATCATCCGGAAACGGAATTCAAGATGTTCGTTTACCAGATGCAGATTGACAGCTATGCCAGAATCGGAAACTTCGACAAAGTCGTGGAGACGGGCGAGAAGTTTGCTACAGATTTCCCGCAAGCCGACGCGGGTACGAAGAAGTTCGTGATGCAGCGAATGATGACGTCCTATCAACAGAAAAACGACTTTGCCAAGACCGTCGAGTACGGCGACAAGCTCCTGACGATCGATCCGAAAGACCTGCCCTCGCTGCTAACTCTGTCGAGCATCCTGCCGGAGCGTTTGCCCAGCGAAGAGGACAAAAAGGTCGCGCAGCTCGACAAAGCCTTAGACTACGCGAATCGTGCTAAGGCAGAAATCGAGGCGTATCAGAAGCCGACTCAGGTCACCGATGAGCAGTGGAATTTGGAAAGAAACAAGTTGCTGGCGACGGTGAATTCGTCGATCGGCCTCGTTCACCTGAACCGCAAGGACTACGAAAAGGCTACGAAGCAGTATGAGATCTCGACGAATCTCACCAAGTCGAACCCAATCGATTTCTATCGATTGGGCATTGCCTACACGTTCCTGGCTCGAAACATGGCCAAGGAACTCAACGACTTGGTGGCGGCAATGAACCAGGCACAGACTGAGCTGCAAAATGCCCAGGACGCTGCGGTAAGAGATGAAAAGGAAAAGAAGCTTCTGGAGCTGAAGGCCAAATCGCAAGATAGCGAAAGGCTATTTCCTGAGATGCGTGACAAAGCGATCGATTCCTTGGCGAAATCGGTTTACCTGAAGGGAGTCACAGAGACGCAAGCGCGAACCGAGCTGGAGCGCCTCTACAAATCGAAGAACAACAATACGCTTGATGGAATCGATACGCTGATCGCGCAGGCCGGTGAGTCGCTCAAGCGTCCCTAATCAGTAGACGACCTGCCGGAAAAGAAAAAGCCAAGGTCAATTAACCTTGGCTTTTTCTTTTTGTCCACCAGATGTCAGGCGAGCGTAGAGATTAGCCCGTTCACGTCGATGGGCGCCAGGGCCCTCACTTCCACACCGAACAGGCGGCGCGGGTCGCTCTCCACGCGCATTTCGAAGTTTGCTTCCCCGCCGAGAACGCTGGCGAAGAATCCCCCAAGCTCCCGCTGAACCTCGCCGTTCCTACTACTGCCGATTGACGCCAGCATACGATCGTTTACAAACAGCCTGAGGTCCCGGCGGTTAAATCGGATCATGCCGCCCAGCTGCGCCTCAGACTCCAGCCTCTGACACGCTCGCAAAGCGGCGTGCAGTGCCTGTGAAAAGCGGTCTCGATTGCTTTCCCCATAGTCGGCTTTGCGGTTATAGCGGACACCCAGTCGATTGTCGGTATTGTCGATGCTGTAATCGGCCTGATGGCCGACCAGCACGACGCCAGGCCCGCCATGCAGGTGTCTGTAGTCCGCGACGTCGATCAAGAGCTCTTCGCACACCTGTTGCTGGATCCATTCGTGAAACACAGGGACAACTGCTTCCAGTTTCACCGCCTCCGGCCTCTCGAGGTAAAGCTTGACGTTGATGTGCTGCAGTTCCATGTTCCCTTTCGTGCATGCTGTTGCGAGCGACGAAACAACCGCCAAAATCTTGGAGACTTTGTTTCAGGCTGGCTGAACGTTGACGACAGGCCTGACTTGAGGTCCCATGCGGTTATAGCAGGTGTGCGAGGCCTCGATGAACAGCTGGGCCTCTTCCACGAGATGATGCGCGGTCTCGGCGGAATAAGGCAGACCGGCCTTGGCGTGGGCACCAAACAAATACTGCGCAAACTTGCCACCAGCGAACGGATCGAAGAATCGTTCCGTATCGAAGAAGCGCTTGCGAAACTCCGAAACGATATCATCAGCATGGTCACGGATATCCCAATGCTCGGTTTTGACCAACGCTTTCGCAGCGTGCAACATTGAGGCGTAGGCCGTCTCGCCGGCCGGTTTTACTTCACCGCGCTCTAGCAACAATTGGGCTTCAAAAACCTCGCGTTCCGCGGCTGCCAAATCGAACTCGAACGAGGAGATCACTTCTCCTGCGCATTCACCAACTCCAATGTCGTCGATGCTGTATTCGCGCGGGTCTCCCCAGTCGCTGAAGTAGAAGCGGTTTTCTTGCCCAGTAGGCACGCGCGCCAAGTCGTCGACCAATTCCCGCACCGCTGCTTTCCCAATTCGCTTGATAAACTGCTTGAAGCTCTCGCCACTCATCCGGGTGGTCACGTAGTGCTCGCAAACGCGTTGTACCAACTCCGGAATGTTTCTGGAAGGAACTGCAATCATGGGCAGGCCGTAAGATCCCCCGTTGTTGGTCCATTCGCCGCCCAGCACGACCTGAAAGTGCGGTACGGCATATCCCGACACTTTTCGACTGACGCCATAGAATCCCAAGTCTGCCACGTGGTGCTGGCCGCAACTATTGAAACAGCCGCTGATCTTGATGTGGAGATTCTGGATCGCCCCATCCAGTTGCAAGCTGGTCACCGCGAGACGCGTCCTCAATTCGGCGGCCAAGCCTCGCGATGAAGAAATACCCAACTTGCAGGTGTCCGTTCCTGGACACGCGACGACATCGACGATATTTCCCGCTCCGGGTTGGCCAAGGCCGACAGAGTCGAGAACTTCGAATAGCGCAGGGAGGTCGCGCTTACTGACCCAACGGATAACGAAGTTCTGTTCGACCGTCGTACGGATGGTCTCGCGAGTCAATCTCCGGGCGACGTCTGCGAGTGCTCTCAGCTGGGTGGGTGTCACATCGCCCAGGGGAAGGGTTACCGTCGCTACGACGTAGCCAGCCTGTTTTTGACCGCGAGTATTGGTTCCCAGCCAGCGGCGAAACGGCTCCGAGTCCACTTCGGGCATCGCATCTGGAGCAGCCAGAGGCAACTCCGTTTCCCGCATCGCTTCGGCAAGGTAATCGGCCCATCGGCTGTCGTGGGGCAGAATGCTGCGCTCTTCAAGAACGAGTTCCCGGAACTTCTCGATCCCGAGGTCGTGGACCAGGAATTTCAGCCGGGCGCGGTTTCGATTCTTCTTTTCGCCCAACCGCGCAAAGACTCTCGCAATCGCTTGCGCTATCGGCAGCAGCTCTTCGGGAGCAAGGAACTCGTCGAACAGCTTCGCCTGGTATGGAACAGAGCCTAGGCCACCTCCAACCAGCAGCCGAAGACCGCGCTTTTCCGCTCCATCGACGACGCGCGTTTCGGCAACCACACCGAGATCGTGCATACTGACTAGGCCGCAGGCATGCTGCCGGCAACCGCTGAAGGCCGGCTTGAACTTTCGGCCGAAGTCCTGGCAATCCGGGTGCCCTAGCAGGAAACGTGATAAGGCGCGTGCGTACGGAGTCACGTCAAACGCTTCGTCTGGACACACGCCTGCGTAAGGACAGGCGGTCACATTACGAACGGTGTTACCGCAGGCTTCCCGCGTGGTGATGCCAACGGCAGCCAAGCGGCGCATCACCGTCGGTGTGTCTTCAACATGGACGAAGTGCAACTGAACATCTTGCCGTGTCGTGATGTGAGCAACTCCGTCTGAGTATTCCTCCGCCAGCTCCGCCAGCACCTCCAACTGACTGGCGTTAAGCCCGCCAAAGGGTATCTTGATCCGCTGCATGCCAGGGGCATCCCACAGCGTGTGGGGACCTTTCGTCGGACCTTGGCCTGGATAGCTCAGCTGCTGGACCTTGACTCCGTCATGCCGTTGGCCATTGTCGTAACGCTGGCCGTACACTCCTCTGCGAAGGCGAGCTTCTGCAAACAGCCGTTCCTCGACCCTGCCTTGCTTGCGTAAGGCTATCTGGGTTTCGAAAATGTCTACCTCCCGTCCCAAATCACTGGGTAGCTTTCCAGACAGTCTTTCCTTCCAGAGAGTGTTGGACGTCTTCATGCGTTTCGGCTCCGCGTTTACGTTTGTTCACCAACGATGGGTAATGACTAGACGAGTCGAGCGGGCTAGTACTGCGATGGCAGACGTAATATTAGTCGGTCATTCCAAAAACGCAAGGCCAAGTTGCCGTCTCGTCCGGGTTCGGTGGAACTTGTCAGTCATGGAATCGCTGCCGAGGCCTGCTGACCCCCAGTTGACTGATTTGGCTCATGCGGCTGTTCCGTCGCTCACGCCAAAGCTTTCACGGGACGCGGGCCTGTCTGCCAAGGATGGCAGTCGTCGACCTCAGCAGGAGTCCTTGGCTTCAGGCTAGTGGAGTGTCCAAGAATTAGATGGACAGTTGGTTTTGACGTTTTCTGGTTCTGGGTTGAGTACAACCGGGCTGAATTTGCTCAAGAGTCTGACGACACCGCGAGAGTTTTGCCACGATGGATTCGACCGTGGCTGTCCAAACAAAGGGTTTCGGCTTTTCATTCCACACCTGTAAAAACTCCTCCATCGCCTTGATCAAGTCGGGGACACTGCGGAATGAACCACGGCGGATTCGTTTGGACGTCAATTCGGCAAACCAGCGTTCCACCAGATTGAGCCAACTGGAACTGGTCG
>VFZK01000381.1 GCA_016871215.1 Acidimicrobiia bacterium
CATGACGGTCTCCTCCGGTAGGAATTCCAGGAGGGAGACAGTATATCATAGCGATATCGCTAGTCAAGACTTTTTTCAATAATTTTTTCACAGCTTCCGGCGGTGGGAGTGATGGCGTAAGCCGTCAGCGTTCGAATGTGCCGGACCAAGTCCTGCCTGGCACAGGCATCGAGCTGATCTCCAAAGGCAGGCATGGCGGTACCGCGCACGCCGCTACGGATGATGCGGTCGAGGTCGGAGTCGCTGACTTCGGATTGCCAGAGGACGTTCGTAAGATCCGGACCCGCCCTGGCCAAACGTCCCGGGTGGAGCAGCTCTTGGAGAACAGCCGGACGCCTTCGTCTTGTTGCGGTGCAGCCGCCACGACGGGCCAGAGCGAAACAGCCCCGGTGAGAATCCGCGCGATGACAGAAGCCGCTCGACGGCGCATCCAAGGCCTCCAACGATGTCAATTCCACCGGAACCAGCGGATGGCCAGCAGATAGCCGACAATGCCCCACGTGGCCATGATTGCCAGGGCGCCAGCTTGGCTGGAGAGGTATGAGCCTTCGAGAATCACGGCTCTCAAGGCATTGTTCAGTGCTGTGAGAGGCAGAGCCTGGATCAGCGGCTGCACCGTCTGAGGGAACCGCTCGGCAGAAAAGAAGACACCCGACAGGACATACATGGGCAGCATCACTAGGTTCATCAGCCCAGAGACAGTTTCAATCTTCTGCGCTCGGCTTGAGACCAGCAGCCCGATGCCGGCAAAGCTCATGCACCCGACAAAAGCCACAGCCACGATGCTGGCCCAGGACCCGCGGATGATCATCCCAAACGCCAGCCAGCCGAAGATCAGCAGGATGACGACCTCTACCAGCATGAAAGCCATCCGGCTGGTAAACATAGCCAGCATGAAATCGGACTTGCGCATGGGCGTTGCGATGATTCGTTTCAGGAGTTTTTTGCTGCGCATGTCGACAATGACGAAGCCGATGCCCCACATCCCGCCGCCCATGAGGTTCATTCCCAGCAAACCGGGAATCAGAAAATCGATATAGCGGGCACCCGGTTCGGTCACCTGCTTTTCGCTCACCGCGATGGGGTCTTGGCGTCCAGCAGCTTTTTGCAGAGCGGCGTCAACCTGCGAGCGCGCCAGGAGACTGTCGGGCCGCGTCGGGTCGTAGCGGTACTCGACGCTGTGTCCCAGCGCCAGAACCAGGGACAGTCTTCCCATTCGCAACGCCTTGCTGGCTGCCTCAGGAGAGACAATCTCGACATGAATCGCTGGATTCGCCTGCAAACGCTCGACGGTGGTTGCGGCTGCCGGGTCCTCGATCACTCCCACAAAGATCTTTTCCTGAGGTTGATTTCGAAAAGCGATGCCCAGTCCGATTGCGAGCAACAACGGAAAGCCAAACACCCAGAAGACCACCTCTGGTTCGCGCGCGAATTCGCGAAAGCGGCAAAGAACCAGCTCTCGGAGGGGGTGGTAACGTCGCATTACTTTAGTCTCTGCCTGGGAGGCGCGTCACAAATCCCATGAGGGGCTAAGCTCATCCAGAGCGTTAACGCGCGGACTACTGGTTTTGTCCTCCCGCGAGCTGCTCGGTAGCCCGACCGTAAGAGAGGGCTCGCGGGGCCTTGACGAACGTCGGGCACAGCGTGTCGTGCAGTACCGCGTAGGATGCGTAAGCCGCAGTTAGGCGTAACGCATCGACGTGCGCTATGACGAGAACCCCTTTCCGCACGCTGCCTGGCTTTGCCAGGGCCCAGACCTGTGTTTGGCATGAATCCGGGCCACTACTGATCTCGGAGGTGTCTGCCGGTCAGGGTCACGAACACGTCTTCCAAGCTGGCATGGCGCGTGGTGAGGCCGGCCAGGCTCAGCCCGCGGTCCCGCACGGTGTGGATCAATGCCGGAATGGCAATGTGCGGTTCGCCCACATTCAGCGAGTAGCACTCTCCCTCCCAACGCGCCGAACGCACAGATCTCAGGCCCGAGACCTCTGCAATCGGCAAGCCGTTCCCACCGTCCAGCGTGAACTCGACAACATGTTCCCCACCAAGGCCAGCGATCAGTTCAGCCGGGGTGCCAAGCGCGATCACGCGGCCCTGGTCCACGATCGCCACGCGATCGCACAGGCGTTCGGCCTCGTCCATATAGTGGGTCGTGAGCATCACGGTGCCCCCGTTCTGCTTAAACTCACGCACAATGTCCCACAGTTGGCGCCTCGACTGCGGGTCCAGTCCAGTCGTCGGTTCGTCCAGAAAGAGGATTCTGGGATTTCCGACCAGCGCGCACGCTACGGCGAGCCGCTGCTTTTGTCCGCCCGATAACTTGGTGACCCAGGTCTGTGCTTTCTCGCTGAGGGCCACCTTCTGCATGATGGCGGCCGGCTCTTGTCCTGTTGCGTAGAAGCTGCGGAAGAGTTGCAGGATCTCCAAGACAGTGAGCTTCTCAGGAAGCTTCGTTTCCTGAAGACAGATCCCGAGAAGCTCGCGCAGCTCTCTATCGTCAGTTCCCCAGCGCCGGCCCAGAATCTCAACGACGCCGGAGGTTGGCTCCAGCAGCCCTTCGAGGATCTCGATGGTGGTGGTCTTGCCAGCTCCATTCGGACCGAGCAACCCAAAGCACTCGCCAGCGTGGACTTCCAGCTCGAGCCCTTTCACGGCCTCGAGCTTGTTGTCGTAGCGCTTGCAAAGCTGAGAACAACGAACCGCGAGCGTCATGACTCGATCGTATCAAAGGCGAAAGGCGATGTCATGGGCACGTCGCCTATCCGTCGATCGCCGCGGTTCAAAGGTTCGAAGATCAGCGCCGTGTGCTCAAGCGGTGAGTGGAATCGGGTGGCTGCAATTGTGGCGGGACAGCACTAACGAAGCAAGACTGCCGAATGGTAGAAAGACGAAATAACCTCGTCCCAGTTCTTAGTCCTCCTTCTCTCACCGCTTCCATCTTCGGTCGAATGTGGTTATCCGTCGTCTGTTGAACGCTACTCTTCGAAACGATTGCGGACTGCCTTGCAGCGCTCGCGGACTGGCGCTGCCACGGCTTCGGCAACCCAACGGTTAAGATCTGTTTTGTCGAGCTTCGCGATGACCAGCGAGTGGGCGAAGGGAGCGGCGGCAGACACAGCGACTCTCGAATCAGCCAGCAAGCGCGATTTCCGACTCGAGTTCCTGCCGTACGAGATCAACATCGATCCAAGGACGTTCATGGTGACAAACTCGACGCTGACGGGTATTGACCTGTGGTGCGCTCACGCCGCAGAGTGGGCTGCCCGAGTTGGACGTTCACCGGCTGGAGACCGTTTAGCAGGAAACCGTGTTCGCCCTGTACCTAGCCGAGGAGAAGGTCCGGTTGGAAGTCGTGGAGCCTATGCGCACCTGGGCGCACCGTGGTTTCAGCGTCGTCGGTGCGTACCCGCCGCCGACCGAACCGGCATTGAGCTGGCCCGTAACCGGCCGCCAGCGAGCGGTCGAACGGGTTGAGAATCGATTACTCGCCTGCGTTTTACGGCACCAACAACGAGCGGTGAACCTCGCGGACGTTGCGGCAGCCGCAGGCCAGCATTGCGCTGATGAGTTCTTCGCGTAATAGGTCGAGGACCTTAGCCACTCCTGCCTCGCCATCGGCGGCCAAAGCCCAGGCGTAGGGACGTCCGATCAAGACAGCTTTGGCTCCCAACGCCAGCGCCTTGAGCACGTCCGTTCCGCGCCGCACGCCGCTGTCGAGCAGCACTTCGGCCCGGCCGTTTACCGCTTCGACAATGCTCGGCAACTGATCGATACTTGCCGGCATCCCGTCGAGCCGCCGGCCTCCGTGATTCGACACAACGATGCCGTTCAGCCCCAGCGATACGGCTTTCCGTGCGTCGTCCGGGCGGAGCACCCCTTTGATCAACAGTGGCAACCTGGAGATCGACCGCATCCAGCCGAAGATATCCCACGACATCGTCAAATCCCACGCGGCATTGTTGAACGCCAACATCTGGGCGTAGCTCATATTGTCGCGGATCGTGAAACCGATGTCGCGCAGGTGCTTGCGGAGCGTCGGTTCCGGCAGTGCGAACCGATTTCGCTTGTCGGCGTCCTTGCGTTCGCCAAGATCGACCGTCAGCACGATCGCCTTGAACCCGGAACGATCAACCCGTTCGATCAGACGCCGCGCGACCACGCGATCTTTCGGCATGTAGATTTGAAACCATTTCGGCCCGTCGCTGGCTGCGGCGACTTCTTCGACGCTGTGTCCGGCGCCGCTGCTCATGCCGAGAATCGTCTTGGCAGCCGCCGCCGCGCGTGCCGATGCCAGTACGCCGTCCGCGTGAAACAAACTCTGCCCAGCCACCGGAGCCAACAGGATTGGCAACGCAATCGGCTGTTGGAGCACCGTCGTCGCGGTATCCACTTCGGCTACGCCTGTCAGCAGCGGCGGGTACAGCTTCAATCGCTGAAAAGCGGCGACGTTCTCTCGGAGCGTGATCTCTTCGGTCGTCCCGGTCGTGACGTATTCATAGGTTGCCCGCGGCAGCTTGGCTTTGGCGAGCTCCTGATAATCGGCCACGCAAGCCCGATCCGGGGCTTGTTGCGTCCCGGTTTGGGAATTCGTACCACTCGCTTGATTCGATCGAACCGTCGCTGCCGCCAAGCCGTCACCGGCTGAGGTCTCGTTGCACCAGGCTCCCAATGTTCCGGCTCCTAAGGCCACCGCCTGCGAAAAGGACCGACGATTCATGGCAAAACCTCTCGATAGGCGTTGACGTGAAACGACTGACAGGCATTTCAATCCCGCCGACTCTGACAATCCGCATTCGCCAACCCGCAATCAAGAACACGGTTTGTGCCAGACTGCTTGCATGAGTGTGATTAGCAGTGCCCGGCCGGTCAACAATTTTCGAGCGGATGTCCAGCATGGCAAAATTGCCCATGCTAGGTGATGCGCTTCCAGTCCCTGCAGCCGTCGCTCCCGCGTAGGCCGGAGCCCAGGGAGCGGTGGAACTATCCCTTGAGTACCGGCGCCGGCGGGAACCCTGGATTCCCGCTTCCGCGGGAATGACGACATCGTTCGCGCCGGGAACGGGGCACGGCTGACAAGCCGGCCCCTAGTCCCGAAGGAGGCAGCGAGAAACGTGCGTGGAACTGGGAAATCCATGCCATCTTTCGGCGCCGTTCCACGGCAGAGAGGCTCGTCTGGTCTGGCCTTCCGAGTTTCGCGACGTAAACTAGTAATACGAAGTTAAGTATCTACGAACTATCTAGGTGCTTAAATTTCGTCTGACACCAAGGGCAGAAGCCGTTGAGCCTAA
>VFZK01000382.1 GCA_016871215.1 Acidimicrobiia bacterium
CCCAGCTACGCTCCGGAACTCAACCCGGACGAACAGGTCTGGAACCATGCCAAGGCGCGGCTGGCGAAACGGTTTGTGGCCACCAAGGCGGAGTTCAAAGCGGCGTTGTTTTCAATCTTGCTTTCGAGTCAGCGCTCTCGTCAACTGATTCTGTCTTTCTTCCAACTTGCTGAGACTAAGTATGCAGCAGAGACCACTTAGTGCTGGTACTTTCGCAACTATTGATATCACGCATTGAAGATTCTCGCCGCCGAGTTTGTCTGCAGCGCCGGTCAGCCTAGCCAGTACCCCGGGGAGATCCTGCAGGAGATTGCCTTTGCCGGCCGCTCGAACGTCGGGAAATCCAGTTTGATTAACGCCTTGCTTCGCCGCAAGGGCTTGGCGCGTGCCAGTTCGACACCTGGACGGACTCAACAGATCAATTTTTTCCGAATTAACGGAAGATTTTTCTTTGTAGATTTGCCGGGATATGGATATGCTAAGGCCTCTCAGGCCTCAAGGGAATCGTGGAGGAGCCTAACTGAGAGTTATCTCAAAAACCGGAAGCAGCTAGTACACTGCGTCCTGATTGTCGATTCTCGCATTGGACCAACGGAACTGGACCTGGAACAGGTGGCTTGGTTCCGGCGCAATCTCCTGCCTTTCTTCATTGTTTCTACAAAATCCGACAAGTTGTCCAAAGTTGAGTTGGGAAAATCGATCAGCCACACCGAGAGCCTTTGTCCCGATCTCCGCGTGGTTGCCTTTTCGGCAACCCGAGAATTCGGCCGTGAAGCGGTGTGGGCACTGCTGCACCCTCATATCCGGATGACGACAACGCATTCATAATCATTTCCCGCTTCCCCAAACGACCATTTTTGCCAAGAACCTTCGTATCAAATCACATTGAGATTCTCTTATTTCGCTTCTCGCAGCAGCCTTCTGCCTGCGCAAAGTAATTCCAAGGAGTTTGTATGGACATCGCAGAACTTAAAGAAATGAACATCGCTGCTCTGACGCAGATCGCGAAAGATCTGAACGTCGTGGGTGCGACCGGCATGCGCAAACAGGAGCTGATCTTCAAGATCCTCCAGGCGCAAACCGAAAAAAGCGGGCTTATCTTTTCCGAAGGTGTTCTGGAGACTCTTCCTGACGGCTTCGGGTTCCTTCGCGCTCCAGACTACAACTACCTGCCTGGCCCGGACGACATCTACGTGTCGCCTTCACAGATTCGCAAGTTCGATTTACACACAGGCGATACGGTCTCTGGCCAGGTCCGTCCGCCCAAAGATGGGGAGCGTTACTTTGCGCTGATCAAGGTCGAAGCTATCAACTTCGAGCACCCGGATATCGCCCGCAATAAGATCTTCTTCGACAACCTGACGCCACTGTATCCGAACCAGCGTGTCAAACTGGAAACAACGTCTGACAACCTCTCAGCCCGTGTTATGGACTTGATGGTTCCCATTGGCAAGGGACAGCGTGGGCTGATCGTCTCACCGCCGCGCACGGGAAAGACGATGCTGTTGCAGACCATCGCGAATTCGGTGACTCAAAACCATCCGGAGGTCATTTTGATCGTGCTGTTGATCGATGAGCGCCCCGAAGAAGTCACCGACATGCAACGATCCGTCAACGGCGAGGTCATCAGCTCGACCTTCGACGAGCCGGCGACCCGGCATGTTCAGGTCGCTGAGATGGTGATCGAAAAGGCCAAGCGCCTCGTCGAGCACAATCGGGATGTGGTCATTCTGCTGGATTCGATCACCCGCCTGGCACGTGCCTACAACACCATCGTTCCGCCTTCGGGAAAGGTATTGTCGGGCGGTGTTGACTCGAATGCGTTGCAGCGTCCGAAGCGGTTCTTTGGCGCGGCTCGAAACATCGAGGAGGGCGGCAGCTTGACCATCATCGCGACCGCACTGATCGATACAGGAAGCCGCATGGACGACGTGATCTTCGAAGAGTTCAAGGGAACAGGCAATATGGAAGTTCACCTGGAGCGGAAGCTTGTAGAAAAACGGGTGTTCCCTGCGATCGACATCAACCGCTCCGGAACTCGCAAGGAAGAACTGCTGATGCCTAAGGACGAACTGCACCGCGTGTGGGTCTTGCGGAAGGTCCTGAATCCCCTGTCGCCGGTGGAAACCATGGAGTTGCTGCTTGACCGGCTTTCCAAAAAGAAGACTAACTCCGATTTTCTCGCGTCGATGAGCAACGGAGGCTAAACAGGAGCGCTCGAACAACAAGCTTCTTTTTCTCTTCCACCCAGAGCCTCTCCCTGTCTGTCCCCCGCCATCGAACGCTAAGTTTCGTGCGAGTTCTTGCCTTTCTCCCGGGCTTGCCGCTCTTCGACTAGCCGCAAGATTTCACGCAACACCTCGTCAATTGCTTTGCCCGACGTATCGACGTACACGGCATCCTCAGCCCGGACGAGGGGTGAGTCTGTGCGCTGGCTGTCGCGTCTGTCGCGGCCGTTGATTTCCGCCAATGTCTCTTCGAAACTGAGGGTCCCGCCTTTGCACCGGTTCTCTTCGAACCGCCGTCGGGCTCGGGTCTCTTCCGACGCATCAAGAAACACCTTCAGATTGGCCTGCGGAAAGACCTTGGTACCAATGTCTCTTCCTTCCAGGACGACGTTCCGGTTAGATCCCATCTGTTGTTGGGCGCAAACAAGCACACGTCTGACCTCAGAATTGGCCGATACGATCGACGCGGCCTGGCTCACGGATTCCGAACGAATCGCCTCGGTCACTTCCTCGCCGTCGAGAAAAACCCGGGGGCCGTCCGCCGAATCCATCAGCTCGATGGTGGACGCTCGGGCAATCGAAGCGACTAGTTCGACATCGTCAAGCTTCGGGTTGTGGCGCAGAGCCTTTAGCCCGATGGCTCGATACATGGCGCCGGTATCCACGTACAAAAAGCCCAATTGCCTAGCCAGCCGTTTAGCAACCGTGCTCTTCCCCGCACCAGAGGGGCCGTCGATTGCAATGATCCAATGTCGTCTGCCGGTGTCCACTTCAATCTCTGTCCGATGAGTCGTAGTTATGCATCCTCAGTTTCGCCAAACGCCAAACCAACGACAAACACAACGTGCGGCAATACATGCACCAGCAGACGGCTTGCTGAGGTCCTCAGATGCCACGCCACGTCAAAGGGCGGGATCGTATAGGGCGTGATGAGATAGACACTCATGTAGGCCGAGACGGTCAATCCGATCAAGCCGGTCATGAACACGACAGGCGGTCGGAACAGGACCTTGCGCCGCCAGATCGCTGCCGCACCGAGAACGATCCAAATCAAGTTCCAGTTCTTCGGACCGAACACCTGTGTCTGAAGCTGGTAGGCAATCGGACCGAGCCGGTTCAAATGGCTCCAGTCAAGACCTGCCTTGAGGACGTCCCTATTGAGTACATCGTTCCGAAGCCCGAGAGATACTTTGAAAAGATACCATGGCATCAGAATCCCAGCCAGGATGCCAGCGTAAAGCCCCAAGGCCCGCGCGCGGAAACCAGAGCCGCACGGCCGCAAAATCAGTACACCCATCAGCCAGATCAGATGAAAGCCTGCCAGAAGCTCGCCTTCATTCTTCGTCAGCGCTGCAAAACCCGAGCACAAAGCCGATAGAGGCAGGAAGATGCTCTTCCCCGTGGTTTGCCACAAGTAAAGATACAAACTGCCGGCGCCAAAGTAGAAACCGATGGCGACGTCGGCGTACCCATTCGTCGCCTGCTCTGCAAAGTAAGGTATGGAGACCAGCAGGAAGCTGAAGAGGAGGCTGCTGCGACGCGATTGTCCTGCCCGGGTGAGCGAGGCGAACAAGACGATACAGCACCCAGCCAGGAACAAAGGGAAAACGACCTTTGCACTCCCTTCGCGGAGGCCACCCACGAAGGAATAGATGTAGCTTTCCAGCAAAGGCACCAACAGCGGATAGTCCGGATGGAAGACCTCATAGTTGGGATTCTGCAGAAAGCCTTCTGGAATGCGCCCTGCCAGGAAAATGGCCTTGGCTTTGAGGCCCCAGTTGGAGACTGCATCGTAAGCTTCCATCGGCAGCAGCGAGGCGCGGAGCAGCGCCCCACACGCCGCGAGAGCGATCGCCGCGATCAGAAACCACTCGACGTGATCAAAGGATGCCTTCCGGCACAACGCCGGCCGGTGTTCCCGAAGGTCCGCCCTTTTCACGAGTCGAAATATGACCGCTGAGACGACCAACAGCGGAAGGAACAGCTTGAGCGCGCTGAAGGAAACGCCCGCTGCCTGATAGACGAGCATCTCCCACGCCAAGATGCCGCTGCCCATGGCGTATCCGAGGACCAGCCTCTCGAGAGGCTGCAAGACGTTGTCCCAGTCGAGCGCCAGAAGCAAAAGGCATCCGGCTAAGGCTACCGGAGCTAGAGAAGCCAATCCAAAGAAGATCTCTGTCATGGAACAGCAGGCGCTGCCGCCTTCAGGATAAAGCTTCCGGCATTCAGAACCGCGAAGGGGCAGGCACCATCTTCGTGGTAGCCTGGACTGCGATAAACCAAGACAAACTGAGCACGTTCGGCGGCTACAAGCCTCGGATAGAGAACGTAGAAAGCGCGCACCTTATCGATCGACGCGTAGTCGACGCCAACAAGCCGGAAGGTGCAATCCGGCGGAAGCCTGTCTTTGCAGAAGCGAAGAAATTGGTCGAACGGTTCGCCATAGACGGTTGCCCGCCGCTCTTCGCTGCTGGCGCGAAACAGCCTCCACGCCAGGCCCAGTCTTGCTGGGTCTTTGACAACCGGCCACGCCAGAAAGAAGGCCCAGACTGGCAGCCAAAGCGCGAGGATCAAACGCAAGGCCTTGGGCAACGGGCGTATCGAGCTCTCTGCCAAGATTCCTCCAGTAGTCTCGCTTCCAGCCTCAGCAGATATGGAGAGGTCGAAGTCTATATTGCGATGTTGAAGTGTCAAGTTCATTCTGCTAGCGTTCCAGGGCGAACGCATCTAAAGAGGGCTGGACAAATCTGCATCCATATGCTATGACGACAAGGGGAAATAGCTCAAATGCGATCTCCGGAGCCCTTGTTCATGTCCCCACTCAAGCCCACCGCCAGCAGTTCTGGCAATCTCATGGGAGGGTTGCTCGACCAGCTGAAGCAAGTTAAGGATCCCCGCGTCGATCCTACCAAGCGCCATCTGCTGTCCGATATTCTGGCCATCGCCATCTGTGCGGTGATTTGCGGAGCCGATGAATGGACCGAAATGGAAGCCTTTGGGAAAGCCAAACAGCC
>VFZK01000383.1 GCA_016871215.1 Acidimicrobiia bacterium
TCATGCCCCGGAAAACTTTGCCCTGCTGCGCCACATGGCGATCAACCTCCTCAAGAAAGAACAAACCCCCAAGCAAGGCGTCAAAGGAAAGCGCCTCAGAGCGGGCGGGGACAACGATTACCTCCTCTAGCTCCTATTGGGCTAAATTTAGATGCGTTTGCCCTGGTCGCACACCCCCCCACCGTAACGCACCGTGGAATCCACCGAAGCCCACTTCCGCCTGCATCCGGGTAAATGCGACTGTGCGTGGTGTACTCACCAAGAAAGGAGGACATGCCATGACGATTCTCAGTCCACTCATACTCGTTGCCGTTTGGGCTTGCCCTGTAGAGTTGGAACGAACCGATCCGGGCAAGACGAGGGCCGCGATACAAACAGCAGCGCGACACCAGGAGCGAGGTGACTACGCCACTGCCGAAGCATTGTTGCGGCAAGCACTGGAAGGGGCGGCTCCCGAGGAGCGCCTAACCATGGAAGCCTTGAATCAGCTGGCCGCAGTCCTGTTTCGCAGGGCAGACTTCCCGGAGGCAGAGAGCGCTGTTCGGCGGGCCCTGGAGCTGAATGCACGACGGGCGGAATCAGACGATCTGGCTCGAGCCGAAAGCCTGAACACCTTGGCGGAAATCTCGCGGGCGCGCCATCAGATTTCTGAGGCGGACGCGGCGCAGAAGCAAGCGCTCGCTATCTTCGAGACCCGCCTGGGGAAAGATCATCCCAGCACGCTCACGCTGTTGGAAAACCGAGCTTCGCTGCTGGCGCAAGAGGGCCATTATCGAGAGGCAGCGGCGGTCTCGCGGTCGGTGCTCGCAAGCCGGGAGAAGCGTCTCGGACCCAAGCATCCGTGCCTGGCGACCACTCTCAGCAATCTGGCCGGATACGAGCTGGCCATGGGGAACTCGGTAAACGTGCAAATGCTCTATCGACGAGCCCTCGCGATTCGAGAGCAGGCCAACGGACCGATACATCCTGAGGTGGGAGTACTCCTCAACAACCTGGCAGAACACCTTCGGCGGGAGGGCAAGAGCCGGGACGCAGAGCCTTTGTACCGCCGTGCTCTTGCGATTCTTGGAAGCCGGGATGAGTTGCACCCAAACCACGCTACGGTGCTCAACAACTGGGCCGAGTACCTCGCAGGACGAGGCCGGAAGGCAGAAGCAGAAACCAGCTACCGCAAGGCTTGGCTCATCGCACAAGCGGCGCTGGGCAGCAACCACCTGTTGGTCGCAGCGATTCAGGAGAATCTGGCTCGCCATCTCCGATCCACGGGGCGGTCCTCCGAGGCAGTTGGACTGCTACGACAGGCCTTGAACATCTGTTCGCAGAAACAGGGGACCCAACATCCCGATGCGCAGAAAATCTTGTTAGCGCTGAGCCGGCTCGAGTCATCCGAGGGCCGGGCCACTGCGAGCTCTGGGATCAATGCGTTTCGCTAGGGCGGATTCATCACGAACAGCGGATAGCCCACACCGCGTCTTTTTTCGAATGCGGTTCCCCGCAAACACTCTCGTTTCCCTTCAACAGCAGGCTCGGCGCTCATAGAGCGCCGCTACAAATTTCTTACAGCTCCCCGGCCTATCAGGGTTGTAGGCCACACGCCCTCTTGTGGCGCTGGAGCCGACTAGCGTCGCCGGCTCCAGAGCTAGCGTGCGAGCGCTGTGGTGCAGTGTATCGAGAGGAGAACTATGAAGCTTCTGAAGCCCAGTCTCTTTCGTGCCCGGCTCCAAGCCTACGAGGCGCGATTGATTCGGGAGGCATTGCAACAAGCTTGGGGCAACCAGGCCGAGGCAGCTCGCCTTCTGGAGTTGCCGCCGCCGACTCTCGCGTCTCAGCTGCGTCGCCTCGGCATTCAGGCTGCCGAATTCAGGTGCCACGCGACGCCCGAGTGGCCATTGGTACCCTAAACCATCCCGCTCACGCTGTGTTTGTGGACGACACATGGCCAACTGGACCGGTGCGTCCCGCACGGCGGGTCCGAACTTTGTGTCAACCCGAACTCCTGCGGCCGGTCGAGCACTGTCCCAGGTGAAGGGCCCGCAGCCATCATTCGCACCCGCTGTGCATCCGCGGACCAGCGGGCTGGCTCGCGATGATCGATCCTTCAGCCTGCACCAGCTGCTTCCAGCGGTGCTCCACAACGCGCTCTGGCACGATGTCCCGCGCCAACTGCCAGAACACCGTATAGTGGCCGAATTCAGAGCCCCACAAGCTCCGGTAGAACTGCGCCAACTCCGCGTCCTGGCACACCCGTGACAAGACCTCGAAGCGCTCGCAAGAGCGCACCTCGATGAGCGACGAGACCAGCAGACGGTCGAGCAGTTCCAGGAGCCCAGCGCCTTTTCGCACCAGGCGGCGAAGATCGCAGGCGTAAGGATTCTTGTGGAGGCGTGCCAGTTTGCCTCCCCGCTGCGACAGCAGCCAGGCCACAGAATAGAGATGAGCGGTTTCGTCGCGTGCGACCGCCGCCAGAGTCGCTACCCAGGCTTCCGGACAGCTCGGCTCAGGCCAGCGGTTCATCAGCTCGAGAGCATTCGAAGCCGCTTTCTTTTCCAGATAAGCGTGGTCGCTCAGCAACTCGAGCGGATGCCGGAGAACCTGCTCTCCCCATCGGTCGGGCGTTCGGTATTCAAGTGGCAATATGCTGAGTTGTCGCTGCGCATTCATAGCAGATCGTGCCCAAAGCAAACCTGATGCCAGCCGCTTGATGTTCGTTCTTCTCAAAGATCCCGAAATGCGGCGCAATCAATTTCGGAGCCGGCTCCAACACGAAATTCAAAGCCAGCTTCCGGAATGAACTCTCATTGCACGCAACGCCGCAAGGCTCATTCTGATCTCGAATACCATTGAAGGCTGCGCAAGGACGCGTGTCTGCCTAGGACCGCTGTCCCGCGCCCAAGCCTCCCTTCTTCCGGAAACGAAGCGCGCAGGAAAGCTCCATGCTGTCCGTGATTGTACTTTGTTGTCATACCAGGACAGCAATCGCCAGTTCTTCGACGCTGGCGTCGCAGATTCGGAATGCCCGGACTTGTGGTGAGCCAGCATCCTTGAGAGACACAATGAAGTAGGCACAATCGGGATAGAACGATTCGCGCACGTCGGTGTCGGATGGATAGGCTTCGGAGGCTGGATGGGAATGGTAGATGCCCAGATGTTTCAAATCCCCCGAACGCAGGTCCTTGAAAAACCGAAACAGCTCCTTAGCCTCCATCGAGTAGCGTACATTGCTTTCGAGCGCGTTCTTCATGCGCCGATGGCGCGTAACGATGTCGCTCTCGCCCATCAACAAACCACAACACTCCCGAGGCGACTCCTCCTGTGCGTGCCGGACGATGTCTTCGAGCACTCCTCTTCTGACCTGGATCTCAGCCATAAGAAAGAAAGGCCAACCGGGCAGGGTTGGCCTAGGTGCAAGATCTCTTTCGAATCCGAGCGCCGTTGCAAGTCGGGCGCCTGCGATCTAATCGTGGCAACTGGTCACTGTTCCACCATCTTTTTTCGCAGGAACGCCGGGACTTCCAAATCGGTCTTGCTGAAGACACTCGGCGACGGTGCCAGCGTCTCCTGCATTGGAACGACAACCGAGTTGCCGTTTGCCTTGGCGGCCTGAGCCAACGCCCGGGCCTCAGGCCGGGCATCGGCGACATGGGTTTCAACCTTGGCAGCGGGCAGGTCAACCACGGGCCAGGCTTCTTTCTTGTCGAAGCCAGTGGCGATGACCGTGATCTTAACCTCGTCCGCCATGTCTTCGTCTAGCACAGTCCCGAAGATGATATTCGCGTCTTCGTCTGCCGCGCGCTGGATGATCTTGGCAGCTTCATCCACCTCGTGCATGCCCAGGCGGCTAGATCCGGTGATGTTCAAGAGCACGCCACGTGCCCCCTGGATCGAAGCTTCCTCCAGCAGTGGCGATGAGATCGCCTTTTGAGCCGCTTCGACCGCCCGATTTTCTCCCCGGGAAGCGCCCGTGCCCATGAGGGCCATCCCCATGCCCTGCATGATCGCCTTCACATCGGCGAAGTCGACGTTGACGATGCCCGGAATCTGGATGATGTCGGAAATGCCCTGCACGCCCTGGCGCAGAATGTCGTCCGCAATCCGAAACGCATCCTGGAGGCTGGTGCCGCGCTGGACGGTTTGCAGCAGGCGCTCGTTTGGAATCGTGATTACCGTGTCTACGCATTCTTTGAGTTCGGCCAGACCCTGATCGGCTTGCATCCGCCGCTTTTTGCCTTCGAAACCAAAAGGCTTGGTGACAACGGCCACGGTGAGCGCACCCAGTTCGGCAGCCAAGCTGGCGATAATCGGCGCAGCACCGGTGCCGGTGCCACCGCCAAGACCCGCAGTAACGAAAACCATGTCGGCGCCTTCCAGAGTTTCGATGATCTTCTCTGTGTCTTCCAGAGCGGCTTTCCGGCCGACTTCGGGATTGGCGCCTGCGCCGAGTCCGCTCGTCAGCTTCTGTCCAATTTGAATGCGCACCGGAGCGTTCGACATCTTCAAGGCTTGCAGGTCGGTGTTGACTACGATGAACTCAACGCCCTGCACGTCGGCAGCGATCATCCGATTGACCGCGTTGCTGCCGCCTCCGCCGACTCCAATCACCTTGATCACCGCTCCGTTGGGGGGGCCTTCTTCGAGCAGATACTTCACCGATTGATTCGAGACTTCAACTTTCATTGCCATTGCGGACTCCTTTTCTCAAAGCCCCGAGCCCCCAAAGCCCAGGACAACAGCCCCCCGTTATCGTTTCTTTCGTATGCCTGCGGATTGCCGCCATCGGCTTTCCGACGGCCTCAGGATGCGTGGATGTGGACCTCTGCCCGGTACTCCGGTCTTCGATCGGCGTGGCACCTGCCCAAACAAACGCTAGCTTCCCGTTCCTCCAAAACCCAGACGCAACGCCATTTTCCAGGCAGTCACGCTGTTGCAGCTGTTCTCGTCGTTCGCAGCCACAAGATAATGCGTGAAAACTCAAAACTCAAGCGGAAAATGCGCAATATTTTGTGCTTTCAGAGAAAAAACTGCGCCGCTAACGCAATATGAAAGGGCGCCCCTTCTCTGTGATAGTTTGGAGTTGCTTGAAGACTCTGAACCCACAAAGGAGGAAACGCCCTATGGGACACAAGTATGTTGGTCTGGATGTGCATCAGTCAAGTACGGTAGCAGCTGTGCATGATGAGCAAGGCAAGAGCATGATGGAGTCGATTCTGGCCACTGAAGCCGAAGCGATCCGGGATTTTCTG
>VFZK01000384.1 GCA_016871215.1 Acidimicrobiia bacterium
CTGGACCTTGCGCGGCGCCAATGCCATCTCGGCTCTGCGCTGTCTGGACCTAAGCAACCTATGGGAAGACTTCTGGGAATCCCGACGGGCCAGCTAAAATTCACCCACAAATTTGTCGCACACCCGCGACAAATCCCTTGCCGCGTGGTTTTGCAGCAACCTATAATTCCGCGCGGCAGTCCTGCATGGTTCGTTCCCATTTTTTTCATGGAAGCCAGAACGGCGATTGAACACCGAAAACTTCACGCCTCGCTGCGACGATGCAACGGACCCGTTCAGGGATTGTCCCACCGAGTTCAAAAAGCGGTTTTCCGAGTAGGCCGCGATCGGGAAAACGATTTGGTCATTGAAGGCTCGGAAGCCGCCATTATTTCCGCCCGCCACTTGGAAATTCGCCGCGTCGATGAGACGTTCCGACTGGTGGATCTCGAGAGCACCAATGGGACCTACCTGGACGGGCAGCGCGTGACCGAAGCGGTCCTCCAGAATCACGCGGTGATCACGATGGGGCCAGGCGGGCCGCAATTCGAGTTCGAGCTTGAAGCGGCCGACGAAGCCGATCTCGCCCAAACGGTCCACCTGGCGGTCACACCTGACCAACTGCCTGCGCAGCCAACGAGCCAGGTTTCGATCGTCCTGCCGCCTTCTTCGAAAGGCGAACAGGATGATCTTCTGAAAGAAGCCGTCAAACGGGCACGCCAAGCCAGAAGAGCAGGCAGCGGTGGACAAACGAGCATTATCATGCGCGAGATGCTCGAAAAGGCACTTCACCGTTCGAGCCGGAAGTTCAAAGTCGCGATCGCCGCGCTGCTGGCCGCTCTGATCGGCGTCAGCGCCTATGCCGTCTGGACGATCCAGAATCTCAAGAAGGAAAAGAGCCAGCTCGATGTCGAGATCAATCGCATTGAAACCGAATTGCAGGTTTCAGGAGGCAACCCAAAGCGAGTGGACGAGCTGATCGAGAAGCTCAACGACTATCAGAAACGGGCGCTGGCAATGCAGACAAATCTCCTCTACCGGCTCGGCGTTCGGAGCGAGGAACAGGACTTCGTGGAGTCTGAAATCAAAGCGTTGCTCAAAGAGTTTGGCGCTGAGGAGTATCACGTTTCCAAGGAGTTCAGCGACCAGGTTCGCCACTTCATCCGTCAATACCAGGAGCGCGACCGCCCACACATGGAACGCGCCCTCGGGCGGTCGCGCCATGAACTGCAGGCGGTGCAGAAGCAGTTGGAAGCCGACCGGCTTCCAGCGGACCTGGCTTACATGGTACTGGTCGAAAGCGCCTTCATTGCCGGCAGCACCAGCTCTGCCGGAGCCGCTGGGCTCTGGCAATTCACGCCGACGACGGCGAAAGCGTACGGCCTCAAGGTGGGCGAAGGGCTTGACGAGCGGCTGGATGCCCGAAAGGCAACTGCGGCCGCCGGAAGGTATATCCGCGAGTTGATCTTAGACTTCGGCGCCGGCAGTTCGGTGATGCTCGCGCTGGCCGCGTACAATTTTGGCCCCGGCAATGTCAAGCGTGCGGTGCGAACCGTGGTCGATCCGATCAAGCAGCGGGATTTCTGGTATCTGTACCGCACCAAAGCGTTGCCGCCAGAAACCCGCGAGTACATTCCCAAGACAATTGCCGTGATCGTCATCGGACGCAATCCGGCCCGCTTCGGGTTTGCATAGGGCACCGCGATGGTACAGCTTGGCCCAGACACTCCAGATGCGCATCCCTGGCGATTCTTCGGCCTATGCAGACTTGCTCTGAAACGCCGAGCGAATCGCAAGCTCCCGTCAGGCTCCCGTCGGTTTTCAGTTGATAGTGGGTCAATTTGAGAGAGTGGCACAGGCGTCCCGCCCGTGACTGGAGATTGGACCTTTGACTGTGAGGTGAACGCATGCGTTCACTCTCCGGACGGCGGCCAGAATCCCCGTCCAGCAACGGCCACGGCTCAGAGGTCCGCTCCCACGTTCGCAACCTGCCGCTCCGTTGCTTTGATGCCAAGCAGTGGCCACGAAGTTGGAGTCTGGCCCGTTTCAAGGGCAATAGCGATGCATCTCCTTGTCAACCTCATGCTTTGTCATTGGCGTGCCAGGCGGCTTTCTGGTTAGACTTCTCCATGCTTCAGAAACTTGGCCGGTATGAAATCGTCGAAGAGCTTGGCCGGGGCGCCATGGGCGTCATCTACAAGGCCAAAGATCCGGTCATTGGCCGCTACGTGGCCGTCAAAACCATCCGCCTGGGAGATTTCACCGACTCTGCCCACGTGGCAGAGCTGCACTCGCGGCTGATGCGCGAGGCTCAGTCGGCTGGTGTTCTGTCTCACCCCAACATCGTCACTATCTTCGACGTCGGCGAGGAGAGCGGGCTGGCCTATTTCGCTATGGAATTGGTGGAAGGCGCGACCCTCGAACGGGTGATCGAAGGTACTCAGCGACTGGACGAGGCGGCGATTGTCAGCATTGCGCGGCAGACGGCCGACGCGCTGGGCTTTGCGCATCAGCGCGGCATTGTCCATCGGGATATCAAGCCTGCCAACATCATGCTCACGCAGGATGGGCGCGTCAAAGTAGCCGACTTCGGCATTGCCAAAGTGGGTTCAACCAAGATGACGCAGACGGGGATGCTGCTCGGCTCTCCAAGCTACATGGCTCCGGAGCATTTTCTTGGAAAACCGTTGGATGGGCGTTCCGACATCTTTGCGCTCGGCATTGTTCTTTATGAGCTGCTCACAGGGCAGCCCCCCTTCACAGCGGAGAATCTGGGAACTCTCAGCTACAAGATCGTGCACGAAGACCCAATGCCACCGATCAAGCTGAATCCTTCCCTGAGTCCCACCCTGAATGCGATCGTCATGAAAGCGCTAGGGCGCGATCCTGCATCCCGTTTCCAAACCGCAGAAGAGCTATGTGCTGCGTTGGATGCATTGGGCATCGCGCGTGTCGGGACCAAGACAGCGAAAAGTGAGCCTCTGGCGCGAACAGTCGCGCTGGCTGCGCCCGAGAAGAAGCGCAGCCGCACGAGTGTTTGGCTTCTGGTCGTGTTGCTTGTGTTCATTGGCGCCACAGCCGTAACCGCCATTCTCTACCCCGAACAGTTCAAACAGACCCTCCAGACCACAAAGCAGGATTTGCAGCCCTGGTTCGATCGCGTCAAGCAGGCGATTTCAGGCCAGGCGCCTGAAACGGCCACTGTGCCTGCACCGGCCCCGACCGAGCCGCCACCGGCCGCCAGCGACAGCGGCGGCGTTGCGCTGCCAGAGTCCAAGCCCCTTGAAGTCCCAGAGGAACCCGCTTCGGTTCCAGCCCCAGCGCCAGTCGAGTCTGCGCCGTCTGAGGACGTGATCCAACAGCCGGCGCCTGACTCGAAAACCACACCGGGACTTCCCGTTTCCAAGGCGCATCCCGCCTCGACAAGCCCCACAGCCGTTCCTGGCACCGTCCAGGTGACTTCCACGCCCACCGGCGCCGAGATCGTCTTCGATGATCAGAACGACGTCGCTTGGACCACACCGTATACGTTTCAGAATGTGTCCAAGGGACGACACACACTCGAGGTCAGGAAGCCAGGGTACGTTCCCGAGCGGCGCATCGTGGTGCTGCTGGGCAATGAAAGTCAGAAGGTCAGCGTCGTGCTGGCCATGGCTGCGGGGATGCTGAAGATCAGCACGGTGCCGGCCGGAGCTTATATCTACATCGACGGAGAACTGAGGCGGGAAGTCACCCCTGCCAGCCTGAAGCTTCCTGCCGGGGCCAGACGTGTCGTGCTGAAGAAAGAAGGCTATCAGGGAGTTGAGCAGACCATCGAGATCGAAGACAACTCAGTCACCACTCTCAGCCAACAGCTTGCACCTGTACCGTAAATCCCTGGAATATGAATGAACGGAATCGAGTTCCGCTTCTATCTGCAGTTCCTCAGCCTTCCCCGCCCCGTGGCGCTGTGAACGAATCTAGCGACTCGGTGCCCCTCGCCCCGACGCTGACCTTGTCCCACACCCTCCGGACTGCGCACAGAAGCTGGATAAGGGGATGACAAGGGCACGGACTTGCACCTGCCCCTTTACTGCCTCTCGTGCTGGAGAGTAAGTGGCCGCGTTACAAATGGAATTCTCAGTTTCTTCGCAGCTGCAGTCTGCAATCAGGAGACTGTTGCGCAACGAAGAGGAGCTCGCGCTGGCGTGCGCTGACGGCCTGCCCCGCGCGATTCAAGGCTTCGGAACGACGGCCCGCAGGATGGGATAAAACTGCGTAAACACGTTGTCGGTGGCCGCTTTTTGGGCGTGGCAAGACCAGCATCGTTCCTTCGGGAAAGGTCGTGCTTCGTTCACTGGCTTTCCGTCGGGTCCCTCGAAGCTGAAATACGCCCAGCCTTCCGGAAAACGCTTGCTGTCTTTCACGGCCGCCTCCAGCGCCACAAATTCGTTCTGATAGGACCCTCGCAGTCTTGGGATCTTTCTTCACATCGGCTGTCACCAACTCCAGAACCAAGACGGTGCCTTCGGGAAAGCGTCCGCTGCTGGCAAAGGCCTTGTAGCTGGACGGTTGAATGTAGACATTGTGGTAAAGCCCGAGCCCAGTCTCACCTTGCGTTGTGCCACCGCCACCGGGATCCTGTTGGTAGCTGAGCCCGAGAGAACTGCCCACGAAAATCCACTCCCGATAACGTTCCGGTCTGAGCAGGGTGTCCTTCCCCTGAAACCGAACGGGAGGCAACAGCTCAGCGCTTGACGCCACAGATCCCGCCAGCATGGCGATAAAAAGAAAGAAGCAGGTGTATCTCATCGGCTGCATGTCCCCCAAACGTTTCTAGCTAGTTTCTATCGCGAAACTCGGAAGCCCTTGCTGGGACGGGTTCTTAGAGTTTTCTTGGCCTCTGAAATCAACGCCTTCTAACCGCGCTTTGCGAGGCGTTGGCCGCGGGGCGGTTTCCGGAAAACCGCACCCAGTCGGGCTGATGGCAGTTTCAGGCGCGACAGTTCCATCCCCAACGTGATCCAGCGGTCGATCAGTTCCTGCAGCCGCTGGTAATGTCTCAACTGTTGCCGTACCACGGCCAGGTCTTCCTTTCGTACAAACTGAGTCGAGCTCTTGCCCTTGCGGGTGAAGCTCCCCTGGTAATACGGGCCATGCTTTTGCGGCGGGTCGGCCTTGCATCGGCAGTCCGCCTTGCCACAGACATTGTATTGCTGCGACAGTTTGCCCGGGCGCAGGTCACCGAGGCAAACGATGGCTTGCTT
>VFZK01000385.1 GCA_016871215.1 Acidimicrobiia bacterium
GGGTGGCGCGGCAGTTTTACCTGGCGAACCCGGCGCTGCCGGAGCAGTGGATGAACCGGTTTCGCGGCCTCTACACGACGCTGCTGAACAAGTACTGGGTCGATGAACTCTACGATGCGTTCATTGTCAACCGAACGAAAGGCTTGGGTACGCTGCTGGCGCGATTCGATCTCGGCGTCATCGATGGTGGCGTGAATGGCTCGGCTTGGCTGACGCGGTTGACGGCGTCAGTCTCTGGGTTTCTGGATTTCTGGGTCGTAGACTTCGCCGTTCGCCGCTCCGATCTGATCTATTACTTCAGTTATCCTCTGCGCCGAATGCAGACCGGGTTAGTCCAGAACTATGCAGCGTTCACCGTGGGAGGCATCATGCTGCTGGTAAGTTATTTTGTGATGCGGTAGAGAGCAAGGGGTCTTGCTCTTAGGCCTGACGTCGATTGATTTCCGAGGAGCCCTGAATCATGTTTGAAAACCACCTCTTGTCGGTGATTGCCTATACGCCACTGGTCGGTGCGATCCTGCTACTGTTCGTCAACAAGGAGAACAAGAATTTCATCCGTTGGTTTGCGAACGTAGTCGCTGGCATTGGGTTCTTAGTGTCGTTGCCTCTTCTCAAGCACTTCGACGCCGATGCGGAGGGACTGCAGTTTGTGGAACGGCACAGCTGGATTCCCTCGATCGGCGTGGACTACTACTTCGGCATCGATGGCATCAGCCTTCTGTTGATCCTGTTGACCACTGGACTGGGGTTCTTGTCGGTCCTGTCATCGTGGTCTGCAATCGAGGAGCGCGTGAAGGAATACTACATCTTCATGCTGTTGCTGCAGACAGGCATGCTCGGCGTCTTCATGGCCATGGACTTCTTCTTGTTCTACGTGTTTTGGGAAGTCATGCTGGTTCCGATGTACTTTCTCATTGGCGTCTGGGGTGGGCCGCGCAAACTCTATGCTGCCATCAAGTTCTTTCTATACACGCTGCTGGGTTCTGTGTTGATGCTCTTGGGCATTCTGGCGCTTTACTTCTATCACTACAAAGTCACTGGAGTTCTCACCTTCAGTATTCCCGATCTGCAGAAGCTCGCGCTACCGTGGGAGTACCAGTTCTGGCTGTTCTTGGCCTTTTTCTTTGGCTTTGCAATCAAAGTGCCTATGTTCCCTTTTCACACCTGGCTGCCCGATGCCCACGTGGAGGCGCCAACGGCAGGCTCAGTGATCCTGGCCGGCGTCCTGCTGAAGATGGGAACGTATGGTTTCGTCCGCTTTAGCCTCCCGATGTTTCCGGACGCGGTGAAAGACACTGCCTCTCTGAATCTGTCCTACGTGACCTTTGGCTGGGTCGATCACCAGTTTGGGTTGCTCCACCTCATGGTGTTCCTGTCGATCGTTGGCATTGTCTACGGCGCACTGGTTGCGATGATGCAGAAGGATGCCAAGAAACTGGTCGCCTATTCTTCAGTGAGCCATCTTGGTTTTTGCATGCTGGGACTTTTCGCACTAAACCCGAACGGAATTAACGGCAGCATCATTCAGCAGATCAATCACGGCATCTCGACGGGAGCGCTCTTCTTGATTGTCGGAATCGTTTACGAGCGCCGGCACACTCGCGAGATTGCCGAGTACGGCGGGCTGTCGCACGTCATGCCTGCGTACGCCACGATTTTTCTGATCATCACAATGTCGTCGATCGGCTTGCCGTTGCTGAACGGATTTATCGGCGAGTTTACGATTCTGGCAGGCGCGTTCCAACGCCAGATCAGCTGGGGCGTTTGGGGTTGCCTCGGCATCGTGTTGGGAGCAGCGTATATGCTCTGGCTGTACCAGCGAATGATGTTTGGGCAGATCACGAATCCGAAGAACGAAAAGCTGCCAGACCTGAACCTCCGAGAGCATGCGACGCTGCTGCCCTTGGTAGCGATGGCCTTCTGGATTGGCATCTATCCCAAACCGTTTTTCCGGATCATCGAAAAGCCAGTAAATCAGATTGTAGAAAAAGTGCAGCCGGGATTCTTTGCCAGGCCAGCACAAGCCGGGGTGGCAAGCTCCCACTCAAGTGTGGTGCAACCCGACGCCTTGCCTGCAACCAAGACGACGCGTTAACCGGAAGCGATCCCGCTTCGCTGAGAGAGTGTTTAAAAAGGCGCGCCTTGGTTCGTAGTCCCGCCTTTAGGCGAAAGGAAATGCTGTGGTTCCGGCTAAAGCCGGGACTACAAACGTAGCTGACTCCTTGAACCACGCCTTTCTAAACACCCTCTGAGATCGACGTTGGCTTCTTCCCACTCTTCGCCCGAGTTGAGATGCCTTGCAGACGTCGGCATCTGACGTCGTAGCCCCGCCTGTCGTGGGTGTCGATTGCAGTGGAGGACTCAAGGAAGCAGGGAAGCCTCGTTGCGTAGCGGTACAGGACGAGCGGAGTCTACCGCGCGGGCAGCTCCTTCCAACCAGGCGTCGCGACTTCCGAAGCCGAAGCGCTCCCGATTGCGTCCAACGATGATGGCGGCCATCAAGCGGGCGACGTGAGTACGTGTTAACGCCGGGATCTGGCGTGAAGCGTACAGATGCCAGAAATCCTTCTGGCGATGTGGGTCTTTGATCGCCTTCATACGTGCTTGCAGACGGCTGGGCCC
The DNA here is from genome assembly GCA_016871215.1 of Acidimicrobiia bacterium. Classification (GTDB taxonomy): domain Bacteria; phylum Acidobacteriota; class Terriglobia; order Versatilivoradales; family Versatilivoraceae; genus VFZK01. The sequence goes on from VFZK01000385.1 coordinate 2,623, forward strand.
GAGATTGTAAGCCGCTACGGTGAGCAGCAGGGAAGTGCCGGGACCCAGCGTTTCGCGCAGCGTCGTGAGATAACGGCAGGCCGCCTGGGTCGATTTTATTGGATCGAGCCGCTCGTCAAGCGTGTCATTCACCCGAAGACCATGCCGACATGCCGTAATCGGCTCCAGCTGCCAGAGTCCAGCATGATTGCTTTCGGCCCGCGCCTTCGACTTGAACTCGCTTTCGACCAAGGTGATATAGGCAAGGTCTGCTGGCAACGACGCTTCCTGGACTCGCTGCTTCAGCTTGTCGAACAGCTCCCGCTGAGTTTGCAGCACCTTCGCCATATCTGAGCGATCGCGAGTCTGATAGAGGCGAGCCCACCTTCGTACCTTCTCCAGAAACTCTTCAGGAATTCGATTGGCATCGGATCCAAACTCCTCGACAACCAGTCTCAGTTCGGAGTGAATGAAGTCAGCATGAGAGGTCTTGAGATTGAACCGTTGGGTGTCCAGCGCAGCTAGGTTTTCCGATATCGCCAATCCCACGGCTAGACCCTTGATGAGCCAGCTCGCGAGGCTAAGAATCCTGTTTCTGGGCGGACAGCTCATAGTTGAACCCCTGAAGTTCAGATTTGGCACTCGTTGCGCCCTAGGGCCCGACCATCACAACTCCAGCTGCATTGGACTCACGACACTTGTCAAGCTCAGCAGACGAGCCACCCGCACAAAGACAGCAATCGTTGAGCCACAGCAAAGGGCTGGCACTTCTGAATGGCCTGCCACCCTGCAGCACGCTTCGTAGATCCTGCTAACTGGCTAGGCGGGCAGCAACGATTCCCGTCAGATCGGAATCGGCCGGGAACCACAGTAATCGGCATAGCCCGCCAGCAGGAGCGAACCAACAACGACAAGGGAGATCAACTGGGCAAAGACGACCGCGGAGACTGGAACTTCGACGGCAAGGGCTACGAGTGCGAATCGTAGGGCCCACATGAGCGCGGGGCCGGCGGCAACGCAAAATACGACGATCACAAACCTCAGCAACAACTGGAAACCGAAGAGGCAACGTTGTGCGACTGGTGTCATCCGATCCTCCTTCGGGTGAAGACTGCAGACGGCGATTGACCGCTTGTGCCTGCTATGTGTTGAAATCGCCTCTTGATCGAAGCGGTATTCTGCGTCAAAGTCCGGGCAGAATCCAGAAACAAATCCGATTCAGCTTGGTTTCCCGCTGAGGCGAGGCAGAGTTTCCCAAGCGTTCCAAGACAGCATTCGAAACCGAGCTGACCTGTCCGAGGCCGAGCACTATTCCGCTTCCACCAGGAAATCACTTCATATTCCAATTTCTTCATTGCTGGACTGACGCGGCTGGACCGAGCGATTCTGGCTGCTTCAGACAGACACTCGGGAAGACGAATGCTTCTAGGAAATCGTTCACCGATACGCGATCAGAAATAGGCGCCGGAAAGGAAACAAAACGCGGCCATCCTTTTGAGGTGCGTAGGCTGTTTCCAGTCTTGATAAGAACAGCCGTTCGAAACGGCGTTTTTGATCGGCAGCGCTCAAGGCTTCGAGAAACGGGCGTAAGGCCGTGCCGCGCATCCATTCCAGAATCGCGGCCGGGCTGTTCATCTGGTGGATGTACTCGGTTTCCCAGAAGTCGAGCTTTGAGACGTGAGGTCGTAACAAGTCGTAGTAGAAAGCTGGGCGCTCGACTTTGATGGCTTGGACTGCGCTGCGCATTTCGTAGCGCCAGGCGTCATTGTGGGCGACTTCGAGCAGGAGCTCATGCACAGGCGATTGGAAATGCGCAGGCATTTGGACCGCCAGTGCGCCCCGTGAGCCAACCTGCATGAGCAGTCGTGGCATCAGCTCCGCATGGTTTGGCACCCACTGAAGGGCTGCATTCGAAAAGATCAGGTCGAAAGGTGCAGCCGCTTTCCAGGTAGTGATGTCGTGCACAATCCACGTCCAGTCTGGATGGGCTTGCGCAGCAGCCACGATCATCTCCCTCGAATTGTCCAGCCCGGCAACTTCAGCCGCTGGCCAACGCTCGCGAAGCATGGCAGTGCTGTTGCCCGGGCCGCATCCGAGATCGACAATTCGCTTCGGATCAGACAACGCGATTCTCGAAATCAGGTCGATCGCCGGCTGAATCCGTTCCCCGGCGAATCTTAGATACAGGTTGGCATCCCAACTAGGCAACGGGTTGTCCCCACTCTCTGGCGACTTTGGTTTGCAGCGTGACGACCGAGAGCAGCTCAGCTCAACGCGGGCCCAAGACTGAGACCGGTGGATTGGCGCCCGATTCGACGGCAGTCGGCCGCTCTTAGCGTGACGTCACAAACCGCAACCGGACGGGAATCTCCTGCTGGTCTCTACCCTCTCCCTCGAACAGCGCCGGTTGGAGTCTCGAGCCATTGCCGTACCAGACGTCGTATCTAGGAGCAGATAGGGTCAAGCTGAAAGGCGCTGGCGGAACTGCGAGCCGGAAACGTAACAGTTCAGGGTGTAACTATCGGGGAAGCAGTGAGGCCACCTGTTGACGGCGGCGATGGCAAGCAATCGCGGCGGAGAGATAGGCCAAGATATTGAGACGCTGCAGATCA
>VFZK01000386.1 GCA_016871215.1 Acidimicrobiia bacterium
GATGATTGTTTCGGCGGATCGGTTCACCTGAGGATTGCTAGGCGGATCGTTGGCCCAGAATGAGAGGATCATGAGAGAAAAAGAGCCATCCCGTTTTCTTCATAGGAGTCCTTGCCTCAGGTCATCAAAGCAATGTGCAGACCGATTGTCGTTGTAAACGAACCGAAGCGCTGGACTGGCGACCCACTGGTGCCAGACTCTGGGGGACCAATCCCCAGGGCCGGTTCCCATGGGCAGTCGCGATACCAGTCCTCTACCGGCAGCTCCATGCCTTGCACTTCGACAAGCAGTTCGTTGCCGAATTATTGGTCGCGCTGCAGCAAGTGCAGCTTCGTTAGCAGCTAGGCCTACGGGCGATGCTGGTATCTCATAATTCTGCCAGGTCGTTAGGCCCGGGTTATGGACGTCGGTCTCCTTCCGCGCTCATGATTCCCGTCTTGCTTCGATCCGTCACTTGTCTTCTGACACCTTAGCAACAAAGCGTCGCGAATGAAACTGTCCAAAACTCAGCGACGCTGCCACGGACCCTGCGTGAAAGCGAGACCTTTGAGACTGACCGTAAGCTGGCAAGTGCTGAACTACAAGCAGGCCCACGCGTGGGTTTCGCTGCCGCAGAGCCGCACCAAACGCGGGATTTGCGCTAGGGGAGGTTTGAGGCCATTGGATTTTGGCTCAGTTAGCCGTCATGGACGTTCATTTCCCTTTTCAACGACAGTGTGGATGATGTAGAAGTGGCGAGGCAGGCCGCAGCTCGTGTCGAGTCCACGGCGGCTCGGTCCTGGTTTCGACCTTTTGAATTCCCTCATCGTGCTTTGTTGGCAAACACCGGTTCCGGCGAAGGGATCAATTCAGTCGCTGAGACCGGCAGTCTATCGAAAGAAATGTCGGAACCGTCGCCTGAACAAGTAGACGTCTTGCTTTACGGCGAACCGCGCCCTGCTCCCAACGTCCTTCGCGGGAGGGCCGGTCCGTTTTCTTTTGTCTTCGAAGAGGGAATGCTCAAACATTTGCGGCTCGGCGAGGTCGAAATCGCCCGGCGGGTGTATTTTGCGGTTCGTGACCCCGCCTGGCGCACGGTTCGCTCCAAGATATCGAACGTTCAAATCGAGCCACAGAGCGAGTCCTTCAAAGCGTCCTGGTCCGGCGAATGCCTGTCGATCGACGTCCAGTATGTGTGGCAAGGCGAAATCGAAATCGCATCCTCCGGTCTCATCCGCTTTCAAGCGCGAGGAAAAGCGCTCAAGACGTTTACGACGCCCCGGATTGGGATTTGCCTGCTACTGTCGACCAACGCCACGATGGAAAGGGCGTTTGAAGTGACGTATGTGAACGGGCAGACCGAGCGGCTCCGTTTCGACAAGATTTTCAAACGGACTCAATTGGCTTGTCGCTGGAGATCCCTGAAATTCAGCCCAGTGGCGGGGGTCGAGGTCGATTATCGAATCGAAGGTTCGTATTTCGATTTGGAGGATCAGCGAAATTTTGGAGACACCAGCTGCAAGGCAATGGCAGGGATGCCCTACAAAAACCAGCAAGCCTTGGCTGACCAAGAGCACGAACAGGTGTTGACGATTCGCGTCAGCAGGGAAGGATACCGAATCGGAACCTCTCCTGCGCGCGACGTAGTGCAACTGCAGGCGAGACCTGGCCAGATCGAGGGCAGACTGCCGCCGCTGGGAGTTTCACTGGGAGAGCTGGATGTCACCAGCCCCGTTTCGTCGGCAGTGCCACTGCTTGCCGAGCTGAGAGGAGTGCTGCATGTTTGGCTCGATGGCTCGTCCGCCAAGCTTGGCTCACAAGCCGAACTCGCGAAGAGCTTTGCGCTGCAAACAGGGCGACCCGTTTACGTCACGGTGAAGAACCTCGATGAAGAGGTTGTTCCGCAGATTGTTTCTATCCTCACGCAGTGGATTGCACAAGGCGTCGTCGTCCAGCGATTGTCTATACTGGATAATACCCACCCCGGGCTAACCCTGCTAAAAGCCTGTGCTCGCGAGGCGGGGCTTTCCGTTCCCTGCGGCAAAGCGGTTAGCAGTTTTAAGGACCGCGCTGGATTGCTCAAAGGGGCGAATTCAGGAGCGGATTTTCTAGCTTGGCAAGGCACGCCCCTGTCTCACCAGGAAGACGACGAAACCCTGCTGGAGAATGCTGACGTCTTTCCTCACCAAACCGCCACGGCACGCAGCTTTGCGCCCCAGGCCCGCTTCACGATCGGTCCGATCCGGTTAGATCGGTCTCAACCCGACACCTATCTGCTTCCGGATCCTCGCCATCGGGGACTTCTGGTAGCTGCTTTTGTGGCGTCCAGCCTTCGAGCTTTGGCTCAGGCGCGGGTCGATCTGGCAATCTTTTTCGACGCCGTTGGCCCCACAGGCCACATCGGCGGACTCCCTGCTTCCGTGCCAGCCGGCCTCGGACATCCCTTCCCATCGGCCTTTCCCAGCTACTATGTGCTGCGCGAGTTTGGTCCGTTGGCAGGAAGCGAAACCTTCGAAGTCGAAAGCAGTGACTTGCTCCGTGTGAAAGCCTTTGGGGTGAACTCACCTCAAGGGGCGGTCATCGTCTTGATGAACCAGACTGCTGAGGTTCAGCGCGTCTCTTTGTGGAGGGCGTACGAAAAGGGCAGTGCCGTTCGAATACGTTCCTTAGACGAGGCAGCGTTCGCCACGCTGGCAGGCGTCTCGGACTCCAGCTTACCCGCCATTCCAGAACTCCGGAGGACCATCGAGGCAGTCCCCCTTGATCTTGAGATTTCAGCTTTCTCAGTGACGGTTCTCATAGGGAGCAGATAACGATGCGAATTCTCGTAACAGGTTCAAGCGGGCGAGTCGGCAGGAATCTTGTGCAAGATGGCCTCGCACAGCGGCATCAGGTCGTGGCATACGATGAGGCCCCCCCGAAAGAGAAGCTGGCCATGGTGAAGTATCTCCAAGGCAGCATCCTGGATCGCCAGGATCTATCGGTCGCGATGGAAGGGGCTGAGGCAGTCATTCATCTGGCAGGAATCCCGTACGACATCCCACCGCTGCATCATACTTTCAATGTGAACGTACAAGGGACCTACAACGCCCTCGAACTGGCTGTTGAACATGGCGCGAAACACTTTCTGCACATGTCCAGTATCATGGCCTACGGCTTTGGCAGAAATGCTGCACCGCGGTACTTGCCCGTCGACGAAGAGCACCCAGCCCTTTCGGTTGACACTTACGGCATGGGCAAGCGCTTGACGGAGACTCTCTGCAAGTCGTTCACAGAGAAGTATGGGCTGCGAACACTTTGTTTTCGCTTGACCCACTTCACGTCATTCTCTCGCCCCTACCCTGACTCGTTTCCTTATCAGCAACGAGAGGGCATCGAAGCTCTTCATCAGTACATCGAGTCGCGGGATTTCGCCGCCCTGATGGAAGCTAGTCTCGCCGCTCTGGAAATAGCGCACGATGTGTTTCTAGCTACCGCTGCAGATTCGGGCCACCTGCGGCCGACACCGGAAGTGATTCAGCAGCAGCACGCCGATGCCGAGCTGCGCTATTCCAAACTGCAGGACGACTCCCCGTTCATCAGCATGGAGAAGAGCCAACGGCTGCTTGGGTTTGTCCCGCGGCAATCCTGGCGAGGTCTCAAGCTCGATGGCGAGGGCAGATTGATCCGCGATGCCGGGTGAGGCAGGCCGGCGTTGGTGCTGCCCGTTGTCGCTCGTGTTCCTGCCGCAGGGCCGTACCCGACAGTCAATGCACGAGTCTACGGCCGCAGACCCGAAGAAAGCGCGGGATCCGATACGAAAGGCTTTGTGGCAAGCTGATCGGGTGTTGGCTGCAGCCCGTTGTGCAGAGCTGCCCAGGAGCAGGGCTGTGGCTCAAAAGGAAGCGCGATGATTCAGAAGTGGCATCAGGAACTGGGGCCTCGGCTGCAGGGTTCCCGCGATCTCGACAGCGACAAGGTGCAGGCGCCCGGTGCGGTGCGGATGCCTGACGGTCGTCTCCGGCTTTTCTACACTGCAGTCGGGCCCGGCAAGCCCTTTCCGGCCTGTCAGGGCTACATTCTCAGCGCAATCTCCGAAGACGGGCTGCTGTTCCGCACCGAACCGGGCATTCGTCTCCAGCCCCAGCCCGACCTCGTTCACATGTCGCTCCGGCTACTGGCGCCGACGGTCGTGGCGTGTGGCGAGGGCCGCTGGCGCATGTACTTCGAGGCGCGTGGACCTGCCGATCGGCCGACGGTGATCTGCAGCGCCGTCTCGCCTGACCTGATTCACTGGCACTACGAAGATGGCATCCGACTGCAGGGTCGCGACCGGTTGGGCGCTCCTCGTTTTCTGCGCCTTCCCGATGGCCGCGGCCGGCTGTATTGTTGTGCCTCGCAATACGGCACAGGGGGGAGAACGCGCAGCCAAAGACTATCGCAAGGAGTGGTCAGCGCCATCACTTCAGACGGCCTCTCCTTCGAATTCGAGCCAGGGGATCGCCTGCTCTCAGGGCAGACGGAGTACGACGCCGTAGGCATCACCGCAGCGGAAGTCATCCCGCCGCAGTCGGCCGGGGGCAAGTGGACCATGATCTATTCGGCTTGGCAGGATGTCCCACCTGGGACGGCGGTGCCGGTTCACCCGAGTCAGGATCCAGACGCGGTGGCGAGCGGACTGAGCGAGAACTTCGCCGCGGCGTCGATCGCATCGGACATGGCTGGATTTCGCTCACGCATTTTCGCCGCCTCCTCGAGCGACGGCTTGCAATGGGAACGAGGCGGCTGCCTGATCGAAGGCGCCGGTTACGGGAAGGAAGGTTTGGACGCCGTCCACGCCGAGGACACGTCGCTCGTACAGATTGGCCCGGGCAGGTATCGGATGTATTATGCCGCCTGTGACAAGGATGGAAACTGGCGAATTGCCAGTGCCGTGAGCGAGGGGATGGATGAAGACAGGTGATGAAGAGTCGCTGCCTTCCGGCTTGCCAGAGATGGCCTTCGCGACTGTCTGTCGGGTGAATCCCAGTGGGGTGTGCTGCGATCCTTTAGACGGCGGAGAAGGAGACCGGCTGGACTGTGCCTGGCGAGTCGTCCGATAAGGAGACCTAAATAAATAACCTGCACCACAAAAAAGTGCTGAACAAATGACCGTCGGTCGCGCGATAAATGCTGGGGAATTGTGGAGTAAAGGTAACCCAGCGTATGAAGGAAGCGATTTGGAA
>VFZK01000387.1 GCA_016871215.1 Acidimicrobiia bacterium
TCCAAACGAATCCGCCGTGGTTCATTCCGCAGTGTCCCCGACTTGATCAAGGCGATGGAGGAGTTTTTACAGGTGTGGAATGAAAAGCCGAAACCCTTTGTTTGGACAGCCACGGTCGAATCCATCGTGGCAAAACTCTCGCGGTGTCGTCAGACTCTTGAGCAAATTCAGCCCGGTTGTACTCAACCCAGAACCAGAAAACCTCAAAACCAACTGTCCATCTAATTCTTGGACACTACACTAGCTATCTTTGCGACAAGATTCTTGGACTGCGCGTTTTCGAAGACTCAGACGGAAGAATGAATCTCTCGGTTGAGGAGGTCGGCGGAAGTTTGCTGCTCGTTTCGCAGTTTACGTTGTATGGTGACTGTCGAAAAGGCAAACGCCCTTCGTTCTCGGAAGCCGCGCCGCCTGAGAAAGCTCAGGAACTCTACGACCTACTCACAGCTCAGTGCCGTGCGCGTGGGATTAAAGTGGAAACGGGAGTGTTCCGGGAAATGATGGAGGTGGATTCGGTCAACGACGGGCCAGTCACCCTGCTACTGGATAGCAGAAAGGGATTCTAGCGACGAAGCGGAAAACGGGAAAAGCTCCGCAGTGCTTTTCCCTACTTACATCCCTCAAGAGAACCCTTGTCCTTGTAACACTTCCCCGCATCGGTCAGATCCTTCGAGCCGTACTTCGTGTGGCAATGAATGCATGATTTGCCTGTCTTCTTCGTGTCAGCAGGCTTCGAGAAGTTCAGCTTCGAGAACGAAAGCAGACTGCCCAGCAGAAAGAACATCAGAAAAACTGTCTTCGATATTCCCACCGTAGAATCCTCCTTGTCGAAAACCACCCGCCAAACGCAGTCCGTAAGATTAATCTAGGCAAAGGTAGGTTGTATTGCAAGGCGACTGAAACCCATATCCCTAACAAATTCAAGAGATAAGCGACGGCTAGTTCGCCGGCTTCAATTGCCAGAACCGAACCAGAGAACCGCTGTCGCCGTCCCGCTGGGAGCGCAGGCATCCTGCCAGCCCGGAACGGCCAGGATGGCCGCGTTCCCGGCGGTTTCCATCACCCAGCAGTTCAAGCATCGTGAGGTCGTGGCTCCCTCCAAGTTCTTCGTCCGGTGACTGCCAAACCGAAAGCAGAAAATCTTGGCCAAAAAGCCGGCACTGTGGATGGGAGATTCGCAGCCTCAGTTTCCGGGTAGCCAGTAGCGCTACCTCTGTATCCGCGCAGAACCGCCTTTCGCAAAAGCTCTCACCTGCTCCAACGTGGCCATCGTTGTGTCGCCTGGATACGTGGTCACCAGCGCGCCATGAGCCCAGCCGAGCTTGATAGCTTCCCCTGCGGGTTCGCCGGACAGCAAGCCGTAGAAGAGCCCGGCCGCGAAGCCGTCGCCTCCACCGACGCGATCGATCACGTCAAGGTCGCAGGTCGGGGAGACATGAGTTTGCCCCTCGATCCAGGCAACAGCGCCCCAACGATGCCGGTTAGTTGAGTGAACCTCTCGCAGAGTAGTGGCCACGATCTTGACCTGAGGATGTTTCTGAACGACGCGATCGATCATCGCGAAGAAAGCGCTGGGATCGAGCTTCGACTTCGCAGCGACTTCCGGCCCAGGGATGCCGAGCCCTTTTTGCAAGTCCTCTTCGTTGCCCACCAATACGTCCACGTGCTTGACGATTCTGTCGATCACCTGCACAGCGTGGTCTGCGCCGCCGAAGACTTTCCAGAGCTTTTCACGGAAGTTCAGATCGAAGGACACGACGGCTCCGGTCGCTTTGGCCGCCTGCATGCCCTCGATGATCACTTCAGGGGTGGTCGCTGAGAGAGCTGCAAAGATGCCGCCGCTATGAAACCAGCGAACTCCGGAACCGAAGATCGTTTTCCAGTCGAAGTCGCCGGGCTTCAGCCTGGCTGCCGCCTCATTGCTGCGGTTGTAAAAAACGACCGGCGCGCGAACGCCCGCCCCACGGTCACTGTAAACCGTAGCCATGTTCGGTCCGGTCACTCCATCGTGGTCGAAGTGCCTGTAGAATGCTCTGACGCCCATCGCCCGGACTCTTTCGGCAATCAGATCTCCAATAGGATAGGCCACCATGGCAGTCGCGATGCCCGTTTGCAGGCGGAAGCAGTCAGACAGGTTGGCGGCAACGTTGAATTCGCCACCACTCACATGAATGTGGCATTCACTGGCTTTGCGGAATGGGATGATTCCCGGGTCGAGCCGATGAATCAGCGCCCCGAGAGAGAGAAAATCCAAAGTACCTTCCTGGCGAATTTTCAGACTGGAGCTCATTCAGGTCTCCTTCCCTAGCGGCATTGTGACAGGAGCCCGCTTGTCGCTAGCGGCCAACCTCCATGCAATGCCGGCATTCGCTACAAAAAACCGAGGGAGCCGCGCAGCAGCCACACCGATGCGCCACGCTATCCTGCGCCGTGCCGGGCAAAAACCAAACCCTCCATCATTTTGGGATGAAAGTGGGTCGACTTCTGCGGAAGAACATCCCCCGCCTCCACCACTTCCTTGACCTGTTCGATCGGGGTGGCATTCATCAGAACAGCGCACTGGCATGGTTTCGCGTCGGCCAGCCTTACCGCGTCGCCATGGTGGCTCACGTATTCGAGATGGGTCTGCTCTGCGAGTTGTGCTTCACCAATGCCTAGCAGGCGCTCCAAAATCCCAACATGCAGTACGGACACATCCAGCCTCCGCCAAGCCAGGCCCTTGTCTGCTGGCCAGTCGATTCCGTCGGCCATGCCCTCCCTCAGTTTGATCAGCGCAAATCTTTGAAGGTGCGGAAAGTAGAACACGAAAGCGTTGCCTCCAGCGCGCTGCTGCCGCTTAGAAGCCTGCATGAGGAAATCCAGGGTCGTGAATTTGTCGGCGGCCGCAATGGGATACTCTTCCACCACGAAGTGCTCGTTCATTCTCCGAAGCAGCGCAGCAGGATCGAATCCCTGCAAGCTATGGAGCAGGCGATGGATCGGAAAGATGGTAATGCCCTCCGATTCCATCCGGACGAAACTCATGAGTTTGTAGCGACAGAGTTCCCAGCCGACCTGCCGCGTCTCCACAACATCTTCTCCAAAAGCTCTCGCGACCTCGTAGCGGTGGTGGCCGTCAGCAATAATCAACTGCCTGTCTGCCATCAGCCGTGCGATTTGTTCCGTCCAAGCGGGGTCCGAAACTCTCCACAGCTCGTTCTTCTCTCCGTTCAGATCCAAGGCCCGCATGTCTGGAGGAGAGCCGGTCACGCGGTTGAGGAGCGTCTCAATCTCTCCTGCCGGGTCCGAGTAGAGCATGAACACGAGCCCGGTGTCGGCCAGCGTGGACCGTAGCAACTTCAACCGGTCTTGTTTCGGCTTGGAGAGTGTGCGCTCGTGAGGCAGCACCACTTTCTCAGCGTAGTCGCTCACCTCGCCCAAGGCAACGAATGCCTTTCGCGTTTTTTGCAAGCCTTCAGTTTCATAGGTCTGAAAGTAAGGATAGAGGCTGGGCTGCGGGTCTTGAACGAACACTCGTTGTGCGAGCCAGCGCTGCAGCAATTCCCTGGAACGGGTGTAGCGATTGTCCGTTTCCGTATCGGCGGGAGACTCCTTGTTTACGATCAAGTGCGCCATGTTGTAAGGATGGCGCGCGAAAAGCAAATCATCGAGGCCTTCCTTGAACTGATCGTAAGGGGGAGAGATCACGTCGTCCAGGTCACGGACGATCTCCGGATTGTATCGATACCCGCGGAAGGGAAGAATCTTCATAGGTCTTTCGGTATGGCTGGCTTTTGGGAAGACCGATCGAACGATCAGCCGTCGCAAGCAGGCTGGAGCCGATCTGCCTTTCCACAGCCGTCTTGGCGCAAACCTGCCGATTGATCGCTCAGCCGCCCCTATGATCCCGAGTCGGCAGAGTTGAGTCCGTGAACCAGTTCCAAACGAGGCGTCGTTGAAACGAACACCTCTCCGACGAGCGAAGCGTGTTGGATTCCCTGCGTGTGCAGTCGATCGAGCAGTCGAGCCGCGTCCCTGGCAACAACCACGATGAACAACCCGCCCGAAGTCTGTGGATCATAGCAGAGGTTTTCTTCTTCCCGCGACACTTCGGGCGAGACGGCGAGGCAGTCTCTAACCAGATCGCGATTCAGCGGCGTCATTCGGGTCGACGCGCCTCCGCGGATGAGGTCTAGCGCCTCGGGGTAGCGCGGCACGCTGCCGGTGTCGATCCGAAGCCCGGCTTTGCTGGCTCGGGCCACTTCTGCCGCGTGGCCAGCCAGGCCGAATCCCGTGATGTCGGTGCACGCATGGATTTCGAACTGCAGCATCGCCTCGCAAGCCACCCGATTGAGCTGCAGCATGTCCTGAAGCGCACCTTCGAGCACGGTTGGTGGCAGCTTGCCGGAACGCGCCGCTCCGACGAGTACGCCCGAACCGATCGGCTTGGTCAGAATCATTTTGTCGCCAGCCCTCGCGCCAGCGTTGGTAATCACCTTCTGCGGATGAACGAGGCCAGTGACCGAGAGACCATACTTGAGTTCTTCGTCCTTGACGGTATGTCCGCCGATCAACTGCACTCCCGCCTCGTGCATTTTCTGCAAGCCGCCCAACAGAATTGCCTCGAGGGCTTCTTGCGGCACCGACGCCGGAAAGCAGCAGAGGTTCAACGCGGTGATGGGACGTCCACCCATGGCATAGACGTCGCTGAGCGCATTGGCTGCCGCAACCTGGCCAAAGGTCAAGGGATCGTCCGAGATCGGCGTGATGATATCGATCGTCTGAACGAGCGCGAGCTCGCTGGTCAGTTGGAACACACCTGCATCGTCCGAGGTCTCCAGGCCAACGAGAACGTTCGGGTCACGGGTCACGGGAAACTTCCTGAGCAGGCTGGCCAAGTCCAACGGACTCAGTTTGGCCGCTCACCCACCCGACTTTGCATACGATGTCAGCTTGCAGTGAGCTGTCGCATCCATGGTTGCCGTACGTGTCCACATCACCATTTGAGGCAGCTTTCAGGAAACGGCGCGAGACTAGCCAATTCGCCTGGGGAAGTCAAACGACGGGAGGTGAAGGGGTGTGCGACATAAAAGTTGAGCCTCAAGCCGAGCGGGATGCCCAGTAGTCCTCGAATCGGCCGTTGAGTAAGCAACAGCGGAGGGCGAGGATGGCATTGGCTCCACGGACCGTCCAGAACATGCC
>VFZK01000388.1 GCA_016871215.1 Acidimicrobiia bacterium
ATGCCTCCGAAAATCCCGGGGTCTGGGGCAGCGCCCCAGGTATGCTTTTCAAATGCTCCGAAGGAGCTTCCTTAATCCCTTTCCCGCGATATCGCGTTTTATACCCACAGATTTCGCGGAGGACCCGAAAAAGTAACCCTCAGCCTCCGGATAGGTATCCACCAGCGCTTTGAGACGGTTCTCGTTCATCTCGTGCAGTGCCGCGTCTCCGGGGCACATGTGCGTGGCCAGTATCGGGTGCAACGGTACCTGCAGATTCGCCGCTCGTCGAGCAAACCGCGCCAGGTTTCCCGGCAAGGTGGTCGGATCGACGCATAACCACACGTTGATCTTGCGCGTCTTCGCGTACCGGATCAACTCCGTCAGAAAGTTCTTTGCGACCCGAAACGCGTCCTCCGGTGTTTCGACGGTTTGGAACTCCGCTGGCGCCATCCGCGGACGGTCCTTGAACAGCTCCCGGCCCACCACGAGGTCCTTCGCCAAATACGACCCGTAGTGATAGCGCCACGTCAGATAGCCGGTCTCTTTTCCCGTTGCGTCTCCAACAAGTTTGCCTTCGCCCCGAAAACCGAAATCGATCCACGGTTCATGTTCGAACCAGAAAAACTGCAGATAATTCATCTTCAATTTTGCCATCTGATCCAGCATCTGTTTCACTTCCGACAGGTGCATGATGCCGCGGTTTGGGTAGATGTTTGAAATCAAGATGCCGCGCCTCGGAAACGGTGTCTCGGCACGAACATCCAGATCAGGCAAAGCCAGGTCTGCCTTCTTTTCGGGAATGATGTCTTTGCTCAGGAGGAAAACCACGCCCAGCCGCTCAATCAAGTCGTAGGCGCCATACATCGTCGATGCCTCATCGTTCCCGCCTACGATCACGGCCGGCCTTCCGCGGAGGCGGATGGCCCGCAGCACGAATCCATCTTTCTTCAAGCCCTCGAAGTTTGCCAACTTTGCGGCCGCTGCTTCGCGGACGAGGGAGTTCGCCACCGGCCCTCCGACGAGAATCAGCGGCTGCCGGCTCGCAAGAGACGGCACCTCCGCGGGAGTCACGATCGCTGGGTACGCTCCAGCTACGGCCGCAACGTAGCGCTGGATCTCTTGCGCCGCAAAGCGGTAGAGGCTGCCTGGCGGCGAGTCCACGACGATGGCGCACTCTGCCCGGCCATCGCGCACCAGAACGGTGTCGGCTCGGGCCACAACCACCCAGCCGAGTATGCTAACGACAGTGACGCTCAGGACTGCGTTCGATGTTCGCAACATTGTCCAGTCCTCCCAAAGCATGTGCCTCCAGACCCTCTTCAGCGCTGCAAGCTCAAGCTTCATGGAGCGTTTCCGTGTTGCCATTCCAGCCGATCTTTTTGCCAAGCTTCAGCGAAATGTTCGCCAGGATGGCCGCCGAAGTGGCCCGATGACCGGCCTCCACGTCGCAGTTCGGCGTTTTGCGAGAGCGCACGCAATCGACGAAATTGCCCAGGTGCTTGCGGTCAATGTCTTCGGTTGACCCTTTCTCGCCGATATCCTTGTTCAAGTCGGCCTTAACCTCGAACAAAGTGCGATCGATCTTGATGCTTCCGCCCGGCCCGACGGCTTCTACGTTCAGGTCGCGAGCGGTATAGGAAAGATGCTCGAATGTGACCAGACAGGTTGGGTAGCGGTAGGCGATTTCGATGGTGTCGGGTGTCTCGCGGCCATCGCGGTTCACGAAAATCCCTCCCGTTTGGTAGATCTCTTCAGGCGCCGTCAAATCGAGCAGGAGGTGCGCCATGTCGATGACGTGAGTCCCGTTGTCCGTCAACATTCCGCCAGAATAATCCCAGAAGTATCGCCAGTCGTAGTGGCGCCGCTGGTCGTACTCGCGGAAGGGCGCTGGACCCAGGAACGCTTTCCAGTCGAGGCCGGCAGGACACGGCCCTCCAGCCGGGCGAGAGATGCCCGTATGCTTGTTGAAGCGGCAGCGAAGGACGCCGATCGGGCCCAACCGTCCCGACCGGACAATCTCGCGGGCACGCTGAAAATGTTCGCCGCTGCGGTGCTGCAAGCCAACCTGAACGACCCGCTTGCTCCTGCGGGCAGCCGAGACCATCGCGCGGCCTTCCTCAATCGTCCGCGATGAAGGCTTCTCGACGTACACGTCCTTGCCAGCGTCGCAGCAATCGATGGTAATCGCAGCGTGCCAATGGTCTGGCGTGGCGACAATGACGGCATCGATGTCGGCGCGATCGCGTAGACGCCGATAGTCTCGGCATTTCTCGGCGCGTGGAGCCAAAGTTCCACACGCCTCCAGACGCTCGTCGAAAACGTCGCACACGGCCACAACCTCTGTGTTAGGCGACAATAACAACTTGCCTGCCAGGTATCTTCCACGCGAGCCGCATCCCACAAGCGCCAGCCGCACGCGATCGCTGGCGCCCAGCACGCGCCCACCCACGCTCCACAGCGCGCCCGCAGTCAACCCCTGCTTCACAACGTTGCGCCGGCTAAAGGTTTGTTTGCGGTTCGCAATCGCTTTCATGTTGGCTCCTCGATCGGTGGTCTGCGTGTGGCGAAAGTTACGGCACCTCTCGCATGCCGGACAGAACCTACGGCAGCAGCTTCTTCATCGAGGCAGGGAAAGTGACTGAACGCCGGAAGCACTCCGCGTAGCGAACGCCTGCCTGAATGCCTCGAAATCCCGAGCACGTTTCCATGAACTCGACATAGCTCATCTTGAACAGGTCTCTCAGCCAGCTTTCCTGGCTCTTGTGGGCAGACAGCATTCTTCGTTTCATGTCGATCGTGGAGGTGATGTCCACATACTCTTCCGGAACGAAATGAACTCCGGCGATCGTGTCCATAAAGTACAGTTCGGGAATCTTGTCGCACGGGGGGTGGTCAGTTTTGATATTGGGCACGGCCGTCATGATTCGGACGTTCCACAGCAGCTGCCCGGTGGTCAGGTGGTCCGGGTGATAGTCGTTAACTGGATCGTGCGTTAGGATGAGATCGGGCCGCACCTGTCGGACAAGGTCGATATAGCGCATCCGGGTCTGCTCGTTTTCGTAGAGGAACTCATCTGGATAGCCCAGCCAATGGAGTTCGGCGCCGATGACAGCGGCGGAGCTGCGGGCCTCTTCCTGACGGATGCGCGCGATTTCCTCTTTGGGCAGTGTCGAGGAACCCACCTCACCATTGGTCGAAATCGCCATTGCGACAAAGTCGCCGTTCGCAGCATAGCGGGCCAGAGTACCTGCACACAAGATCTCGATGTCGTCGGGATGTGCCCCTACGGCCAGGACTCTCATGGATCTCTCCTTGTGTGATTCGGGTTCGTTGCCTCTTTTCGAGGTTGCCGCTCCATCCCCCTAGGAAACCGTCAGGAATTGTGAACGTTACCGAGCTTCTGCGGTTGTTCCTCCTGGCCCCAGGGCATCGGCATTGTTGGTTTCGCACCGTGATGATCGCCTCGGGGAGGTTTGGGTCTGGCGCGAAACTCCGTAATCATCCGAGCCAGTTGGCCCGCCGCTTCTTTGACAGCACGCTCGCCCTTTTCTTTGGTCGCCAGTGTCGCCTCACCCAGCACGCCACTGTCGGAATAGGAAGCCGTCCAGGAGACGCAGGCACCCGGACCGGCGGAGAACAAGTCTACCCACTGAAAGTCTGACGGGTGGGTGGCGTGAAAGGCAATCTTGCCATCTTCGACCCGGTCCTTGCGGACGTTGTCTTCGTCCAGATAGAGATAGACGGAGGTTTCCAGCTCGCAAGCGTGCGCGCAGCCTCCCGGGAATTTGCTCTCGCGCCAGGAGGGCATGAAGTTCTTGTCGACCGAGAGCATCATCCACCAAGAGCTGGCAATGCACTCGGCGTCCGTCTCCAGATTGACACGCCGGGCCGCCAGGTCGAGGTTCGGCACATTCGAGCCGTGGCCGTTCAGCAGCACGATCTTCTTGAACCCGTGGTAGGCAAGGCTCTTACCCACATCCACCACGAACTTGATGAAATGCTCCCAGTGAATGTTGATCGTTCCAGGGAAGTCCATGACGTGGGCGGTGTAGCCGTGCACGATGGGAGGCATCACCAACACCTGGTCGGGAATCAACCTGGCTGCTGCGTGGGCAACGCCCGTGGGACACACCACGTCCACATCGAGCGGCAGATGCGCTCCGTGCTGCTCGGTCGAACCGATGGGCACAACTACCACCTTCTTGTCTGCAATATCCTGGTTGATCTCTGGCCAGGTACGCTTCTCGTATCGCCATGGTTCGGCTTTTGGCATGTCGGAATCTCCTTTTGTCATGATCTTCGGAAACAGGAACCAGCTGCCCTATCGATCCGTTTCTAATTGCAGTACTCAGCGCGACGTGCTCCCTTAGCAACTGAGGGGAGCTGTGGAAATTGAAATATCGGTTGCTTCTGACAGTAAACGTCTGCAGGAGCGCCTGTTTTCTGCTCTGCGTTCAGAGTCTCTATGGCCAGCGTTCTTGCCGATTCGATTCTCTCAAAGTCCAGGGAAACCAATGTAGGGACTCCAGGGTTGCGGGCCCTCAAGCCAGAGGCTTGTGCCTGGAGTTTACACATTTCAAATCTCACGACTACAGGGGCTGTGGGGCGATGTCCCGCTTGGCAGGCCCCAGCAAGCTGGTGCCGGGCCGCACTGCGTGCGGCACTACGAACGTATCGATGGCCTCCGTTTGTAGAGAAGCACGTGAGTGCTTCACTCTGAAGTTTGTACATTTCAAATCTCGCGACTACAAGGCCTATGTTGGCAAGAAGGCTGGTCGACGGTCCAGACGAATTGATGCCGAGTGCTAAATTGTCTTAAGACGCTCTACCAGAGGCTGTGTTAACGTCGAATGCGACGGTATCACCTGCGGCTGACGAGTGCGGAAAGCTATCTATTTTTAGCTGGTGTTTGTACAAAAATACGCACAGTAGGCGGCGCAGCTGGACCTGAACCACGTCAAAGCAGGGCAATCTATCGCAAAGGCTCAGGAATGTGAATTCTCTTAATTGCTGCGACTATGTTTCCTTCCAAATCAATTATCAATCGTTGCAAAAGTACTTGCTTAATCTAATCGAATCGAGTATAGTACGGGGCATGCGACGAACTAAGAAGACTCCTACTCAGAAGGACCTGGTCAGTGTACGATCCCAACTG
>VFZK01000389.1 GCA_016871215.1 Acidimicrobiia bacterium
CTGCCCTCCTACAGCCCGGACCTAAACCCCATTGAAAGAGTCTGGAAGTTAGCCCGGCGCTTGGCCACTCACAACCAATACTTCTCCCAGCTGGAAGAGCTGGTTCGGGCGGTTTCAACGCAGATGCAACAGTGGTCAAAACCCAACAAAACACTATTCCGACTATGCAGCATTACTTAAGACGCTATGTATAGAATTGTGTTGAGAACCGAAAGAGCGGTACTGTAAGCTGTTTGCAATGGGAAGTGGAAACAATGTCTCTCTGGCGATTCTGCCAGTGAGGCGTGGAGGCAATGTTCATCCGGAGAGTGATCCCATGTCGCATGAAGCTGAAACCATAACGACAGACTTCCTGGTCATCGGAAGCGGCATCGCAGGTTTGCGAGCGGCCATCGAGCTTAGCGCTGCAGGCAGCGTCGTGCTGCTGGCCAAGGAACGCCTCAACGAATCCAATACGGAATGGGCCCAGGGGGGCATTGCGGTTGCCTTAAGCGACGAAGACGAAGTGAGCTTGCACTATGAAGACACACTGCGCGCGGGAGTCGGGTTGTGCAGTCCCGACGCGGTCAGAGTTCTTGTCGAAGAAGGCGTGCGCTACATCACAGAGTTGATCGATTGGGGAACAGAGTTCGACCGAAACGGAGTTCACCTCAGCTTCTCGAAGGAGGCGGCTCACAGCCGTTCGCGGGTGTTACACGTCCATGGCGACTCTACGGGGCGCGAGATTATTCGCGTCTTGCTCAAGAAGGCGCTGGCGAGCCGGAACGTCGTGCTGAAGCCGCACTGTTTCTCGTTGGATTTGGTCGTCGAGGACGGCCTGGTTTGGGGCGCCTGGTTTCTCGACGAACCGGCGAGGCGGGTGCGCAAGGTGTTGGCACGAAGCACCGTGCTTGCTTCGGGAGGGGCCGGCCAGGTTTATTCGGAAACCACCAATCCCGACCTGGCGACCGGAGATGGCCAGGCAATGGCGCACCGCGCGGGTGCCGTATTGGCCGATATGGAGTTCTTTCAGTTTCATCCGACGGCCCTGTTCCTTCAGGGAGCCCCCCGCTTCTTGCTGACGGAAGCGATTCGCGGCGAAGGCGGTTATCTGAGAAACATCGACTGCGAGCGCTTCATGCCTAAGTACCACGAGATGGCCGATTTGGCTCCACGGGATGTCGTTTCGCGCGCCATCGTTGCCGAAATGAAGCGCAGCGGCAGCAACTTCGCTTATCTGGACTTGACGCACCTCGACGCAGAGCTGATCAAGCGTCGCTTTCCAAAGGTATATGCCACTTGCCAGAGCTACAACATCGACATCACGGTCGATATGATCCCGACGCATCCCGCCGCTCACTATCTGATGGGAGGCATCAAGACCGACCTGTGGGGACGAACGTCGTTGCGAAATCTCTATGCCGCAGGTGAAGTCGCGTGCACCGGCGTGCATGGCGCCAACCGGCTGGCCAGCAATTCGCTGTTAGAAGGATTGGTGTATGGAGCGCGTGCTGGCCGGGCAGCGGCTTCTGAGAAGCACGGCCCGGTTCCGGCGAGCGTGGCATCGAAAGCTCGCGAGTTCCCGCGCGACTCTCCCGACCTCACTCGAATCAGGGAGACCAAGAAAGTCATGCAGCGGTTGATGTGGGAGAAAGTGGGCATCCTGCGCGATGGGCGAGACTTGAAAGAAGCTCTGAGGCATCTGCTACACTTGGGGTCGCACTTCAAGATGTCGTCCACCAGCCGCGCCGAATGCGAGCTGGTCAATCTGGTGACGGTTGCCGAGTTGATGATCGTTTCGGCCATGGCACGCGAAGAGAGTCGGGGAGCCCACTATCGCGCCGATTATCCTTGCAGAAGCGATCAGAAACTGCAAAAGCACTCCGTGATCTCGAATGCTTCGCACGTCGACTTTGTCGACTTGAACTCACCCGAGAGCGTCCGGGAAGCGCCTGTTGCACGGTAGCGGTTCAGGACTATCTCGACTCGCCAGTTTTCTTCCCCCGGCTGATGTTCATCACCTCTGGCAGCGTAGACCGGCGGAAACATCTTCCATTGGCCAAAACCGCAAGTGAGAGCTTCGTCCGCTGTCCCTGGCTGTTCCCAGTCCTCGCCCGCGCAGCGAGGATGTTCAACTTTCCGATCCCTCATCAAGTGAAGAAACAGAAGCCGGGTTCGCCGGCGGCCTCGCGCAACAGCAGGAGCGCCAGCTCGCGGGCGTGATAATCGCCCCACATCGATGCTTCACCCATGGGAATGCTCTTGCCCGGGGGGGTGTGGTCCCAGCCGTTGGGCCGATGGTAGACCGAATGGAGGATGAGTCCCTCGTGGGTGAGATTTTCAGACAGGTAGGGTGCCGCAAACAGCCGCCTGGCGATGGTGAGGGCTGCCTGGGTGTACCGTTCAGCAAGGGCATCCTCGCTCCGCGCCCGCAGGTAAAGTCCCAGCCGAAGCAAACCTTGTGCAGCAATGCAGGCCGCGGAGCTGTCCACGGGCTCCCAGTCGTTATCGGGCTCGGCTGGACGATTCCGGTAGTCTCCCAAGCGCATCAGGCCGGGCGCGCCCGTGTCCCAATAGACGATGCCGTCACTGCATGCCTGCTCGAGGTAGTAGTTCGCAGTGGTTTCGGCGACTTCCCTGAAACGCTGAGTCAAGGTCCTTTTTCCACCGTACGGTTCAAGCTCCCTGTTATCTAGGGACTCCAGGAACTCCAGCTGCTCGGCATAGCCACAGAGAATCCAGGCGTGGCCTCGCGTCCAGGTTGTGAACGGCGAGTATCCTTGCTGAGTGCTCGGGCAGCGGTAGGAGCCATCGCGAACGTTAAAGATGGACTCGTGAGCGACACGGCCAGGAACGTCGTAGGCATCGCGGCCCCTGCCGAAGTAAACGTTATGTCGAGCGGTGCATTCGGCATGACGGATCAGACGGTGCAGCAGCGAGATTTTACGGTCTTTCTCGCTCATGAGGGCATGGCCGAGTCGGTGCGCGACTGCCAAAGAGCGCAGCGAACGCATCGTATCGGCGAACAAAGAGTGAGGGCCGTTGAAGGAGAAGATGAACCCTTGGTCATCTCCGAGGTCGGTCCAGCGCGCCGCTTGCACTGCGCCGCTCAGCTTCAGCGCCAGTTCGTAAAAGCGATGTTCCCACGGATCGCCTGGAATCTTGCCTTCATTCATGAGGCGTCGCAGATTTCCGTAGGTACTGAGGTTGTTGAAGCCGTGGTCGTGGACTCCCACATGGCTGATGTGGGAAGCCATATGCTGAAGCGTTGCCTGGCGGCCCAACTCGAGAAACGACCGGTCGCCGGTGGCGTCGAACTGAAGAAGCGCGGAGCCAAACTGAAACCCCTGGGTCCACTCGGTCCAGCCGCGAGAGGTGTACCGGCCTTCGACGGTGAACACCGGGGCTCCGTCGGACGGATGCCATCGGTCGTGCAGGCGCCTGATTTTCTGCGCAGAGAGTTCGAAGAGCCTGTGCAGTTGTGGCGCCAGGTCTAGGGCTGTGACGGTTGGATCGATCTCTATCATTCCACTTTGCGGTGGTCAGGCCGGACCTGCCAGAGCTTGCCGGACCGAACGCCGAGAAAGGTTCGTGGCAAGTAGTTGCCAAGCATGTGGGGAAACGATGGCGGCTTAGAAACGCGTCTCGCTTTCCCAGCGAAGGAACTCGTCAAATTCTTTTTTGATCGAGCTCACGACAAAGCCGAGAACGACGGCATCATCCACGTAGCCTACGCCGGGAATGCAGTCGGGCGCCAAATCAAACGGGTTCAGGAAATAGATAATGGTTGCCAGCGAAAGCACGATCGTCTTCCATGGCACCGATCGATAATCTCCGTTGGACCAAGCCCGGAGCATACGGCATAAGGCCATCAGATTCTCCCAAACCGATTTCAGCTGCTGGCGATTCCGGTAAGCCTTGCTCAACGCGTCTTGCAAGAGTTGCTTGGTTTTGTTCTTGTCGCGCGCCGCTGACTCGGCCTGCTTCTGAGCTTGGGCGAATCCACGTGGTGGCTGGGTCGGCATCGGGTCTCCTAACGCTGTGACGTTTCCGAAGGGGCAAAGTATCCGTCGGGGCCTTGAATGACAAGCTGGCGAGATGCCAGCGGAGACTGCCGAGCGATCTCGACCTTGAGTCGTCGAAAGCTCCCATCCCTCCGGCGGTTGGTTGGAATGTAGGCAGCCGAATACTGGCAGCGGATCGAATCGAGTGCCACGCGGAGGTTTCTCTTCAAATCGCTCTCCGAGGAGAAAAAGAGAAGCTGGCCGCCCGTCTCCCGAATCCAACGAGTGAGCAAGACAGGTCCGCGTGCCAGTTTGGATGCGACACCCACGCCGAGCGCCAGCAACGTGGCGCCACAACCTTTCAACTCCTCGAATGCCCGTTCGCGCTCTCCACGATTACCTTTGCCGTCAGAAACCAGCAGGATGGCCTGCCGTTGTTCGCCAGCCTGGGCTGTCAACTTGCGCGCCGCCATCCACAGCGAGTCGTTCATGTTCGTAGCTCCGGAGAAACCCGCTGCCGCGCGCTGCAAGGCCGCCCGGATTCTCCTTGGATCGTTGGTGAACTCCTGTAGGACATTGGGAAGATCGGAGAAGGCCATAACGGCCACTTCATCGCCTTTATGCAGCAGCTCGGGCAAAACCTTTGATGTGGACTTGATCTGGCTGGAGTACGGGCGGACGCTGTCGCTCACATCCAGCAACACAATCAGTGAAAGTGGGACAGGTTCGACCTCGAAGAATGCGACTTCCTGGCTCACCTCGTCCTCGTAAATGGCGATGTCTTCCTTGTGCGCAGTACTGACTAGGCGTTTTGCCCTGTCGCGAATGCTGAAATTCAATGTGACCAGGTCGACATCGACTTTCAACGTTGCGACGTGCGCTTCCGGAAAAGCTTGCCACTGGGCCATGAGTGGCAGGGGCGCCGTCAGGAGAG
Source organism: Acidimicrobiia bacterium (assembly GCA_016871215.1). Lineage (GTDB taxonomy): Bacteria > Acidobacteriota > Terriglobia > Versatilivoradales > Versatilivoraceae > VFZK01. Next base: position 4,918 of record VFZK01000389.1, read on the forward strand.
CCAGCCAAACCCCTGGGATGAACCACCGGATCCGTTGTGGGCTGCGGAGGCAGCACATGATCTGTTTTTGACGCTCCCACTGGAGTGATCGCGACAACATTCATATTACCCAAATTATGCACCGAATCAGCCTTTTGGTTTGGTGCTTGGTGCATAAAATTGTATGCACCAAGACTGGGCAGATACTTTTGGTCGGCGCTGAGTCGTGAAAACGGGCAT
>VFZK01000390.1 GCA_016871215.1 Acidimicrobiia bacterium
CGACCAGTTCCAGTTGGCTCAATCTGGTGGAACGCTGGTTTGCCGAATTGACGTCCAAACGAATCCGCCGTGGTTCATTCCGCAGTGTCCCCGACTTGATCAAGGCGATGGAGGAGTTTTTACAGGTGTGGAATGAAAAGCCGAAACCCTTTGTTTGGACAGCCACGGTCGAATCCATCGTGGCAAAACTCTCGCGGTGTCGTCAGACTCTTGAGCAAATTCAGCCCGGTTGTACTCAACCCAGAACCAGAAAACCTCAAAACCAATTGTCCATTTAATTCTTGGAGACTATACTAGCTGGCTCGGGTCCCATCCGCTAAGCTTCTTCCCGATCGCAAGACGGAGTTTCGTTGAGCCGGGGCTCGAACGCGCCTCTCTCCGGCCCAACTCGGAAAAGATCAGGAAACCGGGCAGTGACGCGTGTCGTCTTTGATGGTGGACTTGGTCGTCTCACCTCGCAGGTATCTCGCGAAAGGTCGAAACCAGACATGAAACGAAACGCTTGGGGCAGGTACGCCGTTGTGGGAGTGGCAGGCCTGGCGATTCTGTTCGCAGGCTACTCCTACTGGAAACGTCAGGGGAAGAATCCTCGAGACAAGTACCTGACTGTCAAGGTGGATCGAGGCAGCGTCCGCCGCACCGTGAGTTCCACAGGCACGTTGCAAGCGGTGGTGACCGTCCAGGTCGGCAGCCAGGTTTCTGGCCGAGTCCAGGAGTTGCACGCAGACTTCAATAGCGTTGTCAAGAAAGGGCAGGTGCTGGCCGTCATCGATCCCGCAAACTTCGAAGCGCAAAGAGAGCGTGCCCAGGCCCAGCTCGCGACAGCGCAAGCATCGGTGAAGAATGCGGAAGCGAACTTGATTAACCGCCGGGCAGAGCTGAGCAGCGCCAAGGCCAATTTAGAAGTGGCGCGAGTCGCTCTCAAAGAGGCAGAGCGCCAGCAGAAAAGAGCCCAAGGATTATTCAAGGATGGGTTGATCGCAGAACGCGACCAGGAAACAGCTCAAGCAACCTTCGAGCAAGCCACAGCGAAAGTTATGCAGGCGGAAGCCCAAGTCAATCAAACGGAGGCAACCATCCGTTCGGCGCTTTCGCAACAGGAACAGGCAGCGGCTAATGTGAAGCAGGCGCGCGCGGAACTGCAGATGGCCGATGTGAATCTGCGCTACACGAATATCGTCTCGCCAATCGACGGCGTCGTGATCGAGCGGAGCGTAGACATCGGCCAGACCGTAGCGGCCAGCTTCCAGGCGCCGTTGCTTTTCCTGATTGCGAACGACTTGACGAAGATGCAAGTCATCGCGCAAATCGACGAGGCGGACATTGGCGCCCTGTCGGAAAAAGCGAAAGTCGATTTCACGGTCGACGCGTTTCCTGGACAGACGTTTCACGGGCAGATTGCAGAGATCCGGTTGACGTCCAAGTTGCCGTCGTCCAGCACGGGTGGCACAGGCACGTCCGGGGCCGGTGGTGGCGGCACGGCCTCGAATGTCGTCGTATACAACGTGATGATCGACGTTGACAATCCTGCGCTTAAGCTGCGCCCGGGAATGACCGCCAACGTCAACTTCACCGTCGCCAGCGCGGACGACGTCTTGAAAGTAGCGAATGCCGCCCTGCGTTACCGGCCCTCCGACAAGAACCCGGAGGAGATTCAGAAGCTGCTCACTTCAATCTCTGGCGAGGTGTCAGCCGACACCTCTCGGCCAGTGACCGAGTCCGGCGCTGCGGCCTCGGCACCGCACTCGCGTCCGCCCCGCAACGCCGAAGCAGGTGGAGAAAGCGATGGTGCCAGGAGCCGCATGGGAGGATGGCAGGGTCGAGGCTGGCCGGGACGAGATCGCCCGGGAGGAGAGAGCCGGTGGGGCGAGCGCGCGGGAGGCCGGTCCGGCGGCGGTGCTCAAGCGATCATCGGCCCGTCCAAGACCGACATCTTCGGCATCAAGGCCGGGATGAAGATCCGCTTCCCCCAAGCAGAAGAGACTCGGCCTGCCCCTGGAATGGTCTGGGTGCTGGACCCGTCGGGAACGCCTCAGCCTCGCAAAGTCCGGCTGGGTATTACGAATGGGCGCGAAACCGCTCTGCTCGGCGAAAACCTCAAGCAAGGCGACACGATCATCACCGGCGAGCTGGGCGATGAGGACAGTGCAGTCCAGCGCGCACCCGCCGGCAGCCCATTTGGCCGAACCCCGTTTGGCGGAGGGGCGGGCGGTGCCAGGCGAGGAGGGGGACGTTGAAATGCCGCCTCTCTCTCCTTCCCTGACCGGACCTGGGCTGGCGGCGACGCACTCAGACGCCTCAGCGGTGATTGCGTTGCAAGAGATTCGGCGGGTTTACGACCTGGGCGAAGTCCAGGTTCAAGCACTGAAGGGCGTGTCGCTAGAGATCCCCCGCGGGCAGTTCGTGGCACTGATGGGCGCCTCCGGCTCAGGTAAATCGACCTTGCTCAATATTCTGGGCTGCCTGGATCGTCCGACCAGCGGCATCTATCGGTTGGACGGTGTGGATGTTTCGACCTTCAGCCCAGCGCAGCGCGCCGACATTCGCAACCGAAAGATCGGTTTCATTTTTCAGAGCTTCAACCTGCTGCCACGGACTTCGGTCTGGGAAAACGTTGAAGCGCCGATGCTTTACTCTGGAGTACTTAAGGCCGAAAGAGGGCGCCGCATCGAGGCTGCGCTAAACGTTGTCGGCATTCCGGAAAAAGCCAAAGCGCTGCCCAATCAGCTTTCCGGTGGACAACAACAGCGTGTGGCCGTAGCGCGTGCGCTGGTGAATCAACCCGCCATCTTGTTGGCTGACGAGCCGACCGGCAATCTGGACAGCGCGACTTCGGAAGAAATCATGCGATTCTTGCAGCGCTTGAACCGGGAAAAGGGCATTACTCTAGTCATGGTGACTCACGAACACGACATCGCTGCTTATGCAAGCCGGGCCCTGCACTTGAAGGATGGACATCTGCTGAGCGACGAAATGAACCCATCAAGCCACGAGCAGGCCTGAGAGCGCTGTCCCTGTTCCACCGCTGTCCAGGGTTGCGGTTGAAGACGATGCACGGCGTTCAGTTCAATCGGAAGTGAGGTTCGCGATGAGCATCTGGGTGATTTTGAAGATTGCTTTGAAGGCCCTGAATCGAAATAAGATTCGCTCGATCTTGACGATGTTGGGCATCATCATCGGTGTCGGTGCTGTCATCGCCATGGTGAGCCTCGGGGCTGGCGCACAACGGCAAGTGCAAGAAGAAATCGCTGCCATGGGAACCAACACCCTTCAAGTCTGGTCTGGCAGCATGCGTTCCTTCGGCACACGCGGCGGTTCGGGAACCATGAATACGCTGACGGCAGAAGATTTCGAGGCCATGCTGACAGAGTGCCCGGCCGTCAAGGCCGTCAGCCCCAGCGCCTCCACCATGTCACAAGTGGTTTTCGGCAATCAGAACTGGAGCTCGCGCGTTGAAGGCTACAACGAACAGTTGCCAGACCTGCGAAACTGGAAGGTGATCAAGGGCTCTTTCTTCGATGCCAGCCACGTGAAAACAGCCGCTAGGGTGGCGGTGCTCGGCCAGACCGTGATGAACGAGCTTTTTAGCGGAAGCGATCCGATTGGGCAGACGATTCGGATCAAAAATCTGCCCTTTCAGGTCATCGGAGTTCTTGATAAGAAGGGTTACAACGCCTGGGGGCGCGATCAAGACGACGTGATCGTGACGCCCTACACGACAGTGCAAAAAAAATTTCAGAGTGGGGTGCTCTATGTTCAGTCCGGCATCGTGGGGGCGGCTAGTGCGCGGGCGACCTACGCCGCGCAAGAGCAGATCACCGAACTCCTGCGGCAGCGGCACAAGCTGACTCCAGTTCAGGACAACGACTTCACCGTGCGCAACCTCAGCGAGATTGCCGAAGCGGCCGACGCGACGAACCGCATCATGACCGGGCTTCTCGCCAGCATCGCCGCTGTCTCTCTATTGGTTGGCGGCATTGGCATCATGAACATCATGCTGGTGGCAGTCTCCGAGCGCACCCGTGAGATTGGCATTCGCATGGCAATCGGAGCGCGTCCCGGCCACGTTCGTATTCAGTTCTTGTCTGAGTCGATTGTGCTGTGCACGATGGGTGGCATACTTGGACTGGCCCTAGGCGTCGGCAGTGCCATTGGAATCTCACAGCTCATGGGCTGGCCCACCCTGGTTTCTCCCAACTCCATCCTCATTTCGCTGGTCTTTTCGGCAGCGATCGGCATCTTTTTCGGCTACTACCCGGCTCACAAAGCAGCCGCCATGGATCCGATCGATGCGCTGCGCTACGAATAGCCAGCGCGATTCCCGGTACTCTGCGTGCCGAGCTGGCTTGTTCTTCATTCGCTGCTCTCGACTCTTCAGGAACCAGCTCGGACCCTCCTATTTTCCAGCCAGCTTCTTCGCAATCTGTGTAGCATGTCTTCCCTGGAATCGCGCGATTGCCAGTTCATTTTCGGAGGGCTGCCGCGATCCATCGCCTCCGGTCAGCGTTCCGGCACCATAAGGCGAGCCTCCGGTGATCTCTTTGAGAGTGGACAATCCCGGTTCCGAGTAGGGGACGCCTACGATGACCATGCCGTGATGAAGTAAGGTGGTATGGAAGCTGACAATCGTCGTTTCTTGCCCGCCATGCTGCGTTGCGGTAGAAGTGAAGACGCTGCCCACCTTGCCGATCAACCCGCCCTTGGCCCACAAACGCCCGGTCTGGTCGAGAAAGTTCCGCATCTGAGCACACATGTTCCCAAATCGCGTGGGTGTGCCAAAGAGGATGGCGTCCGCTTCGGTCAACTGCTCGACTTTTGCTTCTGGAATGTGCGCAAAGGCTTGCCGGGCAGCTTTCGCACCGGTGCGCTCCAAGGCGGATTCGGGCACAAGCTCTGCTACTTGAAAAAGCTCAGCCTGCGCGCCCTCAACTTCCCGCGCTCCAGCTGCCACCGCCTCAGCGAGTTTGTAGATGTGGCCGTACATGCTGTAAAAGATAACGTACATCACTACTGTCCCAACGTTAGTTGAATAGATGCAACTGGTTACAGGAACTGCCTTTTTCTTGTTTGGGGTCGGTGGCTGAGAAAGCCCGTAGAATCGGGGTTTTCTCGAAAAGCGTGACGCTCAGGAC
>VFZK01000391.1 GCA_016871215.1 Acidimicrobiia bacterium
TCGTTGAATTCGACATCTCAAAATGATGTCAGATTTCAACAGCATTGAAAATGCTGCACACTCAATGTCCACAGGGCCCTCAGGCGAATTGTGCTGATAAATCACCCACACGACTTCCTGAAGACCCTTTCTATTTTGTCTATCAGCCACAAACCAGCACCGTTTATTCACTGGTGCCTTTCTACGTGTCACCCACCAACAAGATGCGGCGCGGAGACCTTTCGGAGTTTGCCCAATTCACAGGGAGACCCATTATCGATCCGTTCACCGGGCAGCCATTTCCAAACAACCAGATTCCGGACGCACGGATCAGTGCGATTGCGAAGAATACGCTCAAGCTGGTTCCAGAGCCGAACTCCGGACCTGCGGGAGCGCTCACGAACAACTATCTGTTTTGGAACTTCGACAGGAGCGAAGACGACTGGTGGCAGTTTCGTTTCGATCACCAGCTCTCAGAGCGAGACACCTTTACGGTGAGTTTCCGCCGCTTTGACCGCCACCGGAGGATTTATCACATGAGCCATCCGTTCGACGGGGGAAACGACGGTACTCACGAAGGCCGCTTCATCGGCGTTCAGTGGAGCCACACGTTTTCACCGACTTTATTGAACGAGTTCAGTTTCGCTCGCACTCGCCAGCGCGGCGAACAGAACCAGGGACGAGCCAGTGGACGAAGCATCCTCCAGCAGGAGTTGGGCATCACGAATTTGGGTGGACGCCAGGTGCCAGATTCCATCGGGAGTCCCAATATTATCACCCAAACCGTTGGGTATCAGTTCACGCCTTCTACGGCTGGCGCCTTCAATCCCCAACCTTCGCAGCTCATTGGCGGGCACACTTCAGGTTACAACGCTGGCGACGCCGGAAATCTGTATCAAGTTCGGAACAACGTCTCCTACCATATAAAAAGCCATCTGTTCAAAACGGGCGTCGAATACCGTCTTCAAAAGCCCGAGGAGATCTGGATTGCAGGCGAAGCTTGGGGCAGCTACACCTTTACCGGTGACTTCACCGGCTACGATTTTGCCGACTTCCTGCTGGGCTTGCCATATCGTACCGCTCTGCAAGGGAACCGGGGCCGGCTCAGGGCCCGGCATCTCGAGCTAGGCTTTTTCGCGCAAGATGATTGGAAGGTCACGCCGAAGCTAACAATCACAGCAGGAGCGCGCTTTCAGCACTACGGAGTTCCCTACGCCGCGGACGGCCTTTACTACAACTTCGACGTGGCCAACCGCCGTATCGTTGTTCCCGACGACAAAGCAGTCGCCGCAGTCCTACCAGCTTACCCGAAGACTATTTCGGTCGTTACTGCGGCTCAAGCTGGCTATCCGGAGCACCTGGCGGAGTTCAAGAGATTGCTTGTGGAGCCTCGCATTGGCCTGGCATGGCGCCCTTGGAGCGACAAGTTTGTTGTCCGCATGGGTTACGGCATCTACCACACTCCCTTTGCCAGCCCCACGGCCTTCGCCACGGACCGATTTCTGACGGGTATTTTTGCCCCCGGTTTATTGTGGGGACGCGATGGAGGCCCCTACCGGCTGCGTGAGGAGTTTGGGCCTAATCAGATCGTGGGTGGCCAACCACTGTTCACTTTCGATCGCCCCTTTCCGACGGGACCGGGACGGGTGGGTCTTCAAACCGTCTACTCCCAGCCAGTCAGCAGCCGGAAAGAAAATTGGCCTTACGATCAGCAATGGAACCTGACTTTGGAGAGAGAGCTTCCCAACGGATTCGCCGTGCGTCTCTCCTACGTGGGCAGCAAGGGAACGCATTGGCCGTATGTCAGCAACTTGCAGATCCCGGCGCCAAGCACGACGCCGTTCACGCCTGCTCGAAGGCCGTTTGGACCCGACATTTATAGCTCAGTCTTTCGTTTCGATTTGGGAGGAAATTCGACTTATCACGGCATGGACGTCGAGCTCACACGCCAGTTCTCGACCGGCTTATATTTCCGCGGCTGGTACGAATGGAAGAAGACACTCAACGACGTCCAGGGCGGCCTGTTTGGATCGACGACCGGAATCGAAACTCAGGACCCCTACGATCGAAGATCGGACAAAGGTTACCAGGACGGGTTTCAACCTCAACGAGTTCGCCTCATGGGTGTGTACGATCTGCCTTTCGGCACAGGGAAACGATTTCTGACGAACATGCCCGGATGGTTGAATCACGTGGTGAGAGGCTGGACGATTGGCGAACTCACCACGATCTCCGGCAAACAAAGATACACGCCTGCCTTCACTGGCCGGGACACTGCCAATATCGGGCGATCTGGGGGAAGGCCTGACCAGTTGTGCAACCCGAACGACTTTGGCCCATCGCCGGGACTTCTGTGGAATCGTAACTGCTTTGCCATCCCCCCGAACGGGCGTTTTGGCAACTCGTCGAGGGGCATGCTTTCCGGACCTTGGATTTGGAGCTCCGACCTGCGGTTGTTCAAGACTTGGTACTTCACGTCGGACAAGCAAGGGGCATACATGAAGCTGGAAATGTATGCGGACAACGTCTTCAACCATTCAAACACTCAGGGGCCGAATTCGCTGAACATCTCGAGTCCCGGCTTTGGCCGGTTTGACGTCACACCCTCAGACTATCGACGCATCTACATGCGACTGCGCATCGGTTTCTGAGCTGGTGCCGCTCCCGGTGCTGTCCTCGGAGAAGCCCGAGGACGGAAGACCCAAAGTCTTGTCAGTGATTTTCGACAGGAGAAACTCATGCGTCACCAGACGCCGCTCAGTCGGCGGAACTTCCTGCTCAGCACCGGATTGGCCGCGCTTGGAGGCCAGGGAATTACCACGTTCCAAGCCGCGCGACCGTCCGCTGCCGGGACTTCTGCAGAGGATCGTGCGGCGATCTACCTGACGGACTTGAACCGTTGCCAGCCGGCTTCGGGCCTTTCCCATCAGTGGAAGCACAAGGCCTGGAGGCAGCTCGAGTATGCGACCGATTCGTTTCGCGGAACCATGCTCATGGCGACTGAGGAGAGCGCCGCTCCGCCGGTCACGTACACCGTGAAGCAAGAAGGCTGGCACGAGATCTATGTTGGGATCTTCAGAAAACCTTTCGAAGAGAACAAGCAGGTTCAAGTCAAGCTGACGGACGATCCAGCTTACACAAGCCTGAGAGGACGCCGCGGAGAAACCGATCACGCGGAAAACTGGATCGACGAGATTTTTTGGAAGGCAGCCGACGTGACCGGTCGCGGCATCACATTGCGCCAGATCACGCAGCCCGAAGTGTTTCACTCCTGGGTGGCCTACATCAAACTCGTTCCGCTCGATGATCAGAAGGTGGCCGAGCTTGCCAGAGACCGCAAAAGGACTGACACAAAGCGGTTGTTCGTCCATACCGACGCGCATTTCAGCAACCTCAGTGGGTCAGCGATCGAGATTCTGAACTACTTGGAGCCCTTGCGTCACAGCGACGTGTCGCGAATCTACTGGGAGGCAGGCGGCGGCGAGCGCGCGCTCTACTTCTCGAAAATCGCCAAGGACTATTCCAGTGACTTGCAAACCGGCAGCGGGCCATCGAGGCCTTTCTTTCCACGGGCCTACGATCGCGAGTTGGCTCACACCTGGCAGGCCTACCACAAGAACGGAGTCGACCCGCTCAAGGTTGCGGCCGACTTCACCCATGAGATGGGCATGGAATTCCATGCTGGCTATCGTGTCGGCGGCTTCGCCTATCCGCCACCTCATGATCCGATACCCGGCGGCTTCTACGAGAAGCATCCCGAACTCCTATGCATTGGCCGCGATGGCGCGCCGATGCCTCGCATCTCCTATGCGTATCCCGAAACCCGCCGTTATGTGGTTTCGTTACTGAAAGAAATCGCGAGCAACTATCCGGTCGACGGCATCTGCTTGCTCTACAACCGGCGCCCGCCCCTCGTGGCGTATGAAACACCGCTGGTCGAAGGTTTCAAGAATCGATTTGGCCAAGATCCGCGCCGGCTCAGCGAGACGGATTCGCGTTGGCTGGCTTACCGCGCCACGTTCCTGACCCAATTCATGCGCGAACTAAGGCAGGCTCTCGATGTTGCCGCCAGCGGGCGAAAGCTGGCGAAGCCTCTTGAGATCTCGGCAGTTGTCTGTCGAGGAGACGAAAACCTGCCGCACGGCATGGATTTGAAAACCTGGATACAAGAAGGTCTCGTCGATACCATCATTCCCTTTTCGTCGACCGTACGGCTGAACAGCTACCAGCCCTCGTGGGATCATCCAGAAGATGTGGATTATTTCGTCTCGCTGGTAAAAGAAACCCGATGCCGGCTTGCCCTCGACTTGCTGCCGCGCAGTCTCACCGCCGAACAATACCGGCAGAAAGCCCATGTGCTGGGGCAGGCAGGTGTCGAGAATTTCTTCTTCTGGGATGGAATCGTCCGCGTGCGAGAAGCGCTGCGTCTTGGACATCGCGAAGAAGTGTCTGCCTGGATGGCTTCCGGCCAGCGCCCCATCCTCCCTTCAGCGGTTCGCCTTCGACGGCTCGGGAAATGGGACCTCAGCGTCGAAACGCCGGGGTAGCGTCGGATGGCCCGGTTATTCAAGGGAGCGTTCGCAGACGAAGAATCGCTGCTTGACGCTCTGAAAGTGGTTCTCCGTCGTTCCCACGAAAGGCAGGTCAAGGTTGCTTGAAACCTGGGTGCAGCGAGCCGCAGCGTCGTGCTGGACTCCCGCATTCCCGGGAATGACAGATTGCACGTGACGGGCGGCGTCAGGTCAAACCTTGCTCGTGGCACGGATCCTGCGCGGTGCGAGCGCGGGTGACCGTGACGCCAACCGCTACTTTCGGGTTATCCCACTCAAACGACGGGGAGAGAGAGTCATCGACAGGTTCTATCAAACAAACCAACGGGTGATCCTGCGGCAAGTTTCGGCTGAAGAACTTCGGCCCTTGCGAGCCGCTCGTTTTACTGCCGCAGACCCGCCGAAAGCAGTTCAGGCGATGCGGTCGCTCAAACCCAGTTTTGCGCAGATGGAATGAGAAGGCCAATCTGGCGGAGTACCGATAAGGTCTCCAAGCAAATTCACGGGCTCAGCGCCCAGAAAGAGGAGATTGGCCATGAGAGAGTATACGGGAAAGTTTGCGGGGATGACGATCGGATTGGATCTGGGAGACAAGTA
>VFZK01000392.1 GCA_016871215.1 Acidimicrobiia bacterium
GAACGCGCTGGAACTCAGCTTTGCTTTTGGCCTGCTTGAGGGCTTCATTCAACTGCTTGGAAGCTCCCTTTGGAAAGGCCCGAGCGGGTCGCATATTCTCCTCCGCGCTTTCAGCACCGGTGGAGGAGAGTTTATATTAGTATCTTTATGAATGCAACTTAGTATAACCCCGCTGCTCGACACTCCTTCCGTCACCTTCCATTGGCAGGGTTTCTACAAAACCGCATCAACGAAGGCAGCAGCAGAATGTTGGCCAGCAGATCTGTGCCCATGATAAACGCAGTCAGCAGGCCGAACTGCGATACGGGTGCAAACTTCGAAAGGCCAAAGACCAAAAAGCCCAAAGTCAAAGCGACCGAGGCTGCCAGCATCGGGGCGCCGGCGTTCTTCAGGGTTGCGGCGGTAGAGTCTGAGCTCGAAAGCCCCTGCTGCACATTCCTGCGAAAATGCACCAAGAAGTGAACGCAATTGTTCACAGCGATTCCGATCGCCACATTCGCAATCAGACTGGTATTGACGTTCAGTGGCACGCCGGTCCAACCCATGAGCCCGAAACAGAGAAACACGGGCAGCCCGGCGGGGATCATGGCCAGGCAAGCCACTGAGAACGAGCGGAACAGGATCGCCACGATCGCGGAAATCGTCAGCACCGACAACACCAGGCTCTTGGCTTGTTCTGCAGCAACTCGGTCGGAAGTCTGGTTCATCAGCACCAAGCTGCCGCTCACTTGAACCCGGAAGCCGGCTGGAAAGAGCTGCGCTGCCTTTTGCTGGATATGATCGATGGTGGCGTGAAGCTGCGGAGAGCTAAACAGGTGCGTCCGGGCAACAATGCGAGCATTGCGATGGTCGGCCGACAGGAAATCGGCGCTCAGGCCGCTGGGGTCAGACTCGGCAAACTCGACCAAACTATCGATGACTTCGGGCTCCTCGGGGAGCGCGAAATACTCAGCGGCCTCGCCATGGAACGCCCGGTTCAACAGCTTCAACGTGTCTACGAAAGAAAACGTTGTATCGACGCCGGCCATTTCCTGAACGCTGCGCTGAAGATCTGCCATCGCTTTCAGCACTCTCGGCTCTGTAACCTTGCGGCCGTCGTTCGATTCGACGATGACGAAGAGCGGCGCGATGCCAGCCATTCGTTCGTGAAAGAAACGGGCTGTCTGGACGACCGGTGCGTTCTTATGGAAGTAGGAAAGGTAATCGGTGTGCACCTGCAGATAGAGCAGCCCCCACATCGCCCAGACGGCTGACACTATCGAAGCAGCATAGACCCAGCCCGCCCTGCGAGAGTTAAACGCTGCCAGTTTTTCCAAGAACGTGTGCCGGCGGCTGTCTTCCCCGCCGGGCAGCCGGCTGAGGTGAGGGACTGGGGAGAACCAGAGAAACGACGGAACCAGAAGGACGCAAAACCAGTAGCTGAGGAAGACGCCGACGGTGGCGAAGATCCCCAGATCACGAATCGCGGGGATGCCGGAAAAAACGAAGGCGCCGAACCCCGCCATCGTGGTTGCGGCAGAGATGAATATGGGAGAGTGCGTACATTCCACGGCGCCCAGCAACGCTTGGTGGTAGGTCTTCCGATCGAGCGGCGCGCCAGCGGGTCCGGTCCAATCTGCGTAGGCCCTGTGCAGCAGCCGGTAGTACTGCGCCAGAAAATGAATCACATAAGACGCCCCGTTCGAAATCAGCAGCGACGGCAGGATCATGGTGGTCACCTTCAAGGGCCGGCCGGACCATACCATGGCCGCCAGCGTCCAGACGACCGCCAAGGCAATCATCCCTAACGGGAGCAGGATTCCTCGCAAGCACCGGAAGCTCAAGGCCAGGATCAACACCACAAGAGCCAGCGTGGCGGGCGTGAGAATGCCCAGGTCGCGTATCATGTTCTCCGTGCCTTGCAATTCCATCTCGGGCAAACCGCCAATCACGGCTCGCCCTTCGCCCAAGACGCGACGCGTGATGGCCCGCACCTGCCTGGTCACTTCTCTGCCTTGAAGCAAGCTGGACTTTCGCTCAAACTCGTCCAGAAATACGAGCACCGCTAATGTGCGCTCGTCGGAAGAGATCAGGTTCCTGGCGTAAAACGGATTGTCCCGGAATCGAGCGCGCAGAGCCTGCACGTCGGCGGCGCTTCCTCCCTCAGGCAGCAACGGTGCGACGATGACCTCGTCACCAGCCCCGCGAACGTCTTTGACGTTCGTCAGGCTCAAGACCCTCTTCACTCCCGCGATCTGCTCGAGCTCGGTGGTGAGTTCCTTCACCCGGGCTAGTTCGGACGGCTGCAACAGGTTCTCTCCGGAGATACCGATGAGGATCAGCTGGTCGTTGCCAAAGATCCGTTTGACCTCCTCGTAGTAACGGGTTTCGGCGGAACCAGCAAGAATCAGCGTTGAGGGAGACGTATCAAACTGAAGATTGCGAATCTTGAGAAGGAAAACGGCTGTGAGGATACCCGTGAGGCAGATCGTCCAACCCGAGCGGCGCAGCAGGCTGCTCCAAAGCGATGGCATGCCGTGGGTTATAAGGGAAAGCTGAATGGGGAGTCAATGCGATTGTGCCGCAGCGCCGGTAGCGCTGTGGCCGCGCTCAATCCACGCAGATTTCGCGCCGTGTCTTGGACTGCGGCAGGCCTCAGCCGGTTTTGGGCTGGACGCTTCACGATAGGCAGTCAGCGACAGGGACGAACTTACCCTCACCCTTTTTCTACAACGCCACCAACTTTTTCGTCTGGAATTTGATTTCGACAGCTCGTTTGGTTGTGTTACAACTTGGCAGTTTTCATCGCCTAGTCGAGGAAATCCTATGAAACTGGCCGGGAAGGTGGCACTGATCACAGGTGGCGGAACGGGCATTGGCCGGGCCATTGCGCTGGGTTTTGCCCGCGAGGGAGCCAACGTGATCATTAACTACTCGAAATCGGAGTCAGAAGCAGCCAAGACCAGCCGCGAAATCCAGGCTTCCGGCGGCCAGAGTTCGATTGTCAAAGCCGACGTTTCTTCTGACCAGCAGGTACGGAGCATGGTGAGCCAGGTGGTTGAGAGCTGGGGCCGGCTCGACATTCTGGTGAACAATGCCGGGTTCACCCGTTTCATTGATCACGTCAACTTGGAAGCCCTGGAAGAAGACATCTGGGACAGCATCTTTGCCGTAAATCTCAAGGGGGTCTTCTTTTGTTGCCGCGCGGTGGCGCCGGTGATGAAGAAGCAAGGCAGCGGCAGAGTGATCAACATCGCTTCTGTGGCCGGCATTACCGGCAACGGGAGTTCAATCGCTTATTGCGCGGCCAAGGCGGGTGTTATCTCCGTGACGAAGTCTCTCGCCAGGGTCTTGGCGCCTGAGGCCAGTGTGAACGCCATCGCACCTGGACTGATCGATACCCGCTGGCTCGACGGTGTGGCGCGTGCCGAGACCATGCGGCAGAACTTTCGCAACGCTGCCCTTTTCAAGCGGGTCGGAACTCCCGACGACATTGCGGAAGTCGCGCTTTCCATGGCCGCCGATTGGGGATTCGTAACAGGACAGCTGGTCGTCGTCGATGGAGGCAGAACCGTGTGACGGCCGATTCTGCTGCAGCCGTATAATTCAAAACAATGCCAAGGTGAATTCATGAAAAAGATGCTTCTCGTGCTCGCCCTTTTGGTTCTCTTGCCTTCGCCCGCCTCGGCCACGAAGTTAGTCACGTACTCCTATTCCGGAGAGACGCGTGCCGGGGCAGTTGAAGGAATCTATGTCATCGATTTGAACCGTGCCTATGCGCTCTATCTCTCGAGCGCTTCCAAGGCAGGTAAGACCACCGGCGAGTCATTGGTGCCTCCCGGCCTGTTGCCGCTTCTTCAGGGGGGCGAGCCTGCGCTCGCTGCCGTTCACAAGACTCTGGAATACGTCCGGAAGCAATTGGGTGATGCGATGGCCGTGAACCGCCTGCAAACCGCGGCCGTGCTGCGCGATTTGAAACGCGTGAAGCTGTTGACCCCGTTGCCCGCGCCCCATCGCGTCCTGGCCATCGGTTTGAACTACCGCAAGCACGCCGAAGAGAGCGGGAGAGCCATTCCGTCTGTCCCGGAGGTCTTTTCCAAAGAATCGTTGCCCATTGGCCCTGGAGAAATCATTCGAATTCCCAAAGCTGTGTCTCAGCCCGACTACGAAGTCGAGCTGGCGTTCGTGATTGGCAAGCCTGCCCGGAACGTGCCCAAAGAAAAAGCATTGGAGTACGTCGCCGGGTATATGACGTTCAACGACGTCAGCGCTCGGGACGTGCAGCGCCGAGGCACTCAGTGGGTGCTCGGCAAGAGCGTGGATACCTTCACCGTCGCCGGGCCCTATCTGGTGCTGAAAGACGAGATTCCAGATCCGCAAAAACTCGAGGTGAAGGCCAGCATCGGCGACGAAGTGCTGCAACACTCCAACACGGCCGACATGATTTTTTCGGTGGCAGACATCGTTGCCGACATCACACGATATCTGACGCTGCAGCCTGGCACCATCATTGCGACTGGAACACCCTCGGGCGTGGGCTCGGCGCGCAAGCCTCCACGCTGGCTACGGCATGGCGAAACCATCCGCGTTGAAGTCCAGGGATTGGGAAGGCTGGAAAACCCGGTCGTTCAGGAATAACCATAGAAGGACTTCGATGGATAGTAATCGCTGGACGAATGCAGACTGAGAAAGAATCCTCGAGCACCTCGTACTTGCTGGCGGCTGGCGTGTACTGGAGTCCCATCCCCACACCAAGCGCGCCGGCGGCCAGCCCCTTCTCGATGTGCTGGCGGATCTCGGCGATCTGCGACTCGGTCGCCACGACGTGCCCGGCGTTGTCCGGCGGCAGCAGTGTTCCACCGTCCTTCATCACGGCCATGCGGGCCTTAATGTGCCCGGCCGAGACGCCCTAGTGTATTGTCCAACAACTAACTGGGCAATAACAGGAAATTAGTTTATTGTCTGGGCATGCCGATGGTTTTGCCTCCACTGACGCTGAGTGCCACCGATCGAGGGGGAATCGAGCGCTGGTTGAAGGCCCACGGAACACCCCAACAGGTGGTAAGGCGAAGCCGGATTGTCTTGGCCGCCGCGGCGGGTCAGCCCGACAGTGCCATCGCGCAAGCGCT
>VFZK01000393.1 GCA_016871215.1 Acidimicrobiia bacterium
GTCGGCCGCTGCGTCGCCCTTCTTGCAACGCCTGCTCGCCCCCCAGCCGGTAGCGGGCGATCCAGCTGAACAGCGTTCGGAGGGGAACCTTCATCACGCGCGCCACCGTCGAAGCCGATTCGCCGTTGCGCACCGCCTCGACGGCCGTCCGGCGTTTCTCATAACGCAGTTGGGATCGTACACTGACCAGGTCCTTCTGAGTAGGAGTCTTCTTAGTTCGTCGCATGCCCCGTACTATACTCGATTCGATTAGATTAAGCAAGTACTTTTGCAACGATTGATATCACAAGGTTCTGGAGTCGGGGTCGAGCCCCTGCGGAGGCACGGGCTACCTCTGGGTTGCCCAGCTTCTGAGCACCCAACTGCGAAGAAGGGGTCCCCGCTTCGACAGGATCTTGGTGTTGGTGCGAAGAAGCCAGCGGCTTGTTGGGCTAAAGGCACCCGGTTGCCGTCGAAGTCGACTTTCCACCTTCCTAGCTTGCAGCCTCTCTGAAGTTCCTTCCCCCTTCCGGAGGCATTCACGCATGCGTGGCATCGAGCCGTTCGGCAAGCAGACCTTCGTCACCTCCTGGGTTCTTTCAAAGCGACAATCTGCCGGCCCTCCACGTTGTCGATGGCGTCCACTTGCCCGTTTGGCCAATGCACTTCGATGCGCTCGGCTCTCTTGTGTGAGCCCAGTCCGAAGTGCAATCGGAGGTCATCGTGGGAGTAATAGCTGGCTTGGCTCAGCACCGCCTGCGCCTGGGTGCGGCCACCGGAGGTCACTCGCACGCTGGCTCCCAAGGCCGCCCTGTTCGACTCAGTGCCTTCGAGCTTCACTTTGATCCAACCATTGGACCCCCGATATTCGTTGCGTAGCAGAGATGGAGGCTCGTTCATGTTCATCGCTACGATGTCGATATCGCCGTCGTTATCGAAGTCTCCGAACGCTGCGCCACGAGTCGACAGCGGAGTCGTCGCTCCTGGTCCGCTCTGTTCTGTCACGTTTTGAAAGCGTCCACCACCCAGGTTTCGAAACACAATTCGCGGTCCACGGTGAGGATACTGTTTCAAGTACTGCTCGACATGCGGATAGATATTCCCCGTCGTGTACACCAAGTCGGGCCAGCCATCATTGTCCAGGTCAGGCATGCCGGCACCCCACTCGATGTAGCGATTAACGCCGCCAAGGCCTGCTGCCATGGCGACATCCTGAAACCGCCCTTTTCCAAGGTTGCGATACAGCGCAGGTATCTGGTCAGCAAAGTGGGTCTTGAATATGTCGAGCAGGCCGTTGCAGTCGAAATCTCCGATTGCAATACCCATCCCCGCCTGCCGCTCGCCATCCTCGCTGTAGGCGACGCCACTCTCGAGTGCCACATCCGTGAAAGTGCCATCCTGGTTATTGCGGTAGAGGATTGAAGCGGTAGAGTCACAGGCGACATAGATGTCGATCCAACCATCGCCGTCGAAGTCGGCTGCCGTAGCGGTCATGGAGTAGCTACCCGTCACCTTGGACACACCTGACTTCTGTGAAACGTCGGCAAACGTGCCATCTCCGTTGTTGCGATAGAGAAGATTGGTCTCGGTTGGCATTCCGAGCGGACCGCAACTCACCGGGATTCCCTTCCACAAGCAGTTTGGCGACTTACTCCCCGGTTCAGCTGTCTTCCAGCGATCAAACACGAGGTAGTTGGCGACGAATAAGTCGAGCCGGCCATCTCGGTCATAATCGATGAAGGTACAACCCGATCCCCAACGCGTTCCCTTGGATCCAAGCTGGGCAACTGCCGTGGTGTCCTCAAAACGGCCCCTGCCATTGTTGCGATAAAGAATGTTTTCTCCGTAGTAAGTCAGGAAGAGATCCAGAAATCCGTCGTTATCGTAATCGCCCACGCATACACCGGAAGCCCATCCGGTTTTTCGTAAGCCAGCGCTTTCGGTAACCTCGGTGAAAGTTCCGTCCCGATTGCTACGGAAGAGGCGATTCGTAGGGGCGTCTTCCCCGGGAAAGACGGCGTCCTCGCGCAGCCCCTTTTGGAACATCGTACCGCTCAGGAGAAGAATATCCAGCCAGCCGTCGTTGTTGTAGTCCAAGAAAGCCACGCCGCCGCCGTTGGTTTCGATGATGAAACGCATTTGGTCGTCACGACCACCGTAAATCGCCGGCTGGCGAAGGCCGGCGCGACTCGCAACGTCCACAAACGAAACGGGCCAAGATGTTGAGCTGGACGCGGCGAAGAGGGAAAGCCGAGCGGGCAGCGGCGTGGGAAGCAGCAGTGAGACAAGACCAACAACCACCGCGATCAATGTCACCCACGCCCCGCCTGGGGTGAGGAGAAATTCCGTCAAGCAGCCGAACGTCTGGGTTTTCACTGCACGCCGCTCTAAGGCTCCTTTCATTTCTCGGAATCCCCTTGAAGGCGCTCGGCCGTAGCCAGTTCAGCCCTTGCCTCTGCGTGCCGGTTCATTCGCTGCAAAACCTGGCCAAGCAGGTAGTGAGCCGACTTGTTGTTGGGATCCAGCTGGACCGCTTGGCGGAGCATTCCTTCCGCCGTGCCCAGCTGGTCCTTGTTCAGGTAAGTCTTCCCCAGCAAGACATACGGGCCGCTATAGAGATGATAGAGCCGGATCGATTTCTGAAGGAACTCGATCGCTTCGTCCCACCGTTGTTGGCGCGTGAAGGCGTCGCCGAGCCGGTAGAAGGCCATGGCGTATCCTGGGTTGATCTCGATCTCTTTCTTCAGATAGACGATCGCCTCATCGACTCTGGCATAGAACAATGCGATTTGCCCCAAGAAGAAATTAGCCTGCGGCAGCCTGGGTTCTTTGTGAAGAGCTTGCTTGAGTTCCGTTTCGGCATGTTCTTCGAATCCGACTGGAATCATCATTTGGGCGGTCAACAAGTGTGCTGCCGCCGAGTCGGGTGAGACGCGAAACATGCGCGCAAACGACGGCCGCGCTTTGTCGAACTGACGGGTCTGCAGGTAGGCCTTGCCGAGCAGGAAGGCATATTCTCCATTTTCTGGCGCCCAATTCGAGGACTGCTCCAGGAAGGGAATCGACTCGACAATATGGCCCGTGAGATATTGGGACAAGCCGAGGATCTGCGTGGCTTCTCGCCGTTCGAGCGACCCTGCAGGAAACCGATGCACAGCCGGCTCGAGCTGCTCAACAGCGCGCGCGTGCTCATTGACTTGGTAGTAGGCGACGCCCAACAGATGCCTCACGCGCAGGTCTTCCGCGTCAGAGATCGTCTGCAGCTTCTGAATCGCTAAAGCGGGTTTGCCCTGGTCGAGGAGTGCGCGAGCGTCCGAAATCGCGGAGTCAGCCGAAGCGGTCTGCACGGCGGCCCTGGCCGAAGAGAGGCAGCACAGAGCGAGCACGATTGTGGCGTTTTTCACAGTCATCGCTTTTCCGCAACCAGACAAGTGTCTCCCGAACTTTCAGAACGGCACGCCGACAACGAGAGGATCGCTACTATTGTTCTTTGCTGGCCTTTGAGTCTAGCTCTGCCAGCGTGAATCGTACCGAGACCACGAAGGGTGGATGGCCTTGCTCCCAGTGGCCGTAGGTCGTCGTCACAAACGTGCCGCCGGGAAGAACTTCGACTCCTGGGTAGGCACAGTCGTTCCGCTGGAGATTGTCCATCAGTCGCACACGATACTGTCCTTCGCGGCCTCGAACGATGTCGTCGTAGGTGCCCACCCAGCCCACCCAATCCCCCCGTGTCGGCGTCTCATAAGCCGTGTCGCGAAAAGAGATGAAAAGCCGCCCATCGGGTGAGTATTTCCCGGTGTGGCGGTCTCCAGTCAGCGCTGCCGGCAGTTCGCGTGGCTGCGTCCAGGTCTTGCCTTCGTCGTTGGAGAAGATCACGTGCGAATTGCGAACGCGTTTGTTTTCCCGCAACAACGCACATAACTGCTTGCCGTCGGGAGAGCGTATGATGCCGGGTTCACACAGGTGAACCTGATTGGACTTGTAAATCTCTTGAGGGTAGGACCAGCTGAGCCCTCCGTCTTTCGAAAAAGTCTTGTACAGCGCCATCGTCGGAAGCTCTCTCCCGTCCTTCTTGATAAAGCGGCCGTCGTCGTGGAACAGAGCCAAATAATGGCCTTTGCCCGTCCTGAGCACTTCGACAGAACCCATCGTCACAATGCCGCCCCAGTCGCCGACGGGCGCGAGTGGCGTCCAGGCCACCCCATCGTCCTCTGAAACGGACATGCGCACCGGATACAATCCCGAAAAAAGAATCAACCTCTTCTTTCCTTGCTTGTCGATGACGCGATGGATGGTCGGCACTTCCAGGCTGGTGCTCCAGTTTTCTGGCACAGGCAGCCGCTCGCTCCATGTCAACCCGCCGTCTGTGCTCCGCTTCATGTGTATTCTGCCACGCCCGTGACCCGCGGGGTAAACGGCAAGCATGGTCTTGTTGTCTTCGAGCAGAACCGTCGTCGGATGTCCGAGGTACTGGCCTTGCTCTTTGTCAACCACAACTTGGCGATGCTTTTCATAAGCCAGGTCAATCAGGGGGATTTTGTAACCACGGGGCATGGGTTCTTGCAGCCCGCCAGCCGGCTCGGCGGACGCTGCCAGGACGAGCGTCGCCTGGCTATTGGTTCCAGCAGCACTTGCCAGGTACGCGAACGCACCTCCAAAAACAGACGCCAGGGTTGCGTAGGGAATTGCCGCAAGAATGGCGAACAGCCCTGAAGAAGCTTTGCTGCAAACACGTCTCATGATTGGCTCCTCGGCACAGAATGAGTTTTCACCGATCTGCTGATATTGGTGCTCAACTTACCAAATAAGCGGGTTGAAATCGAACTCCTTTGGCTCAGCCCGCGGTCCTGTCAAGGTCTCGCAGGTCCTCGAGTCGGAGTCGAGCTTTTTGCTAACGCACAGCCCGCTGACTTGGTTCACACAGATTTTCACAAGCCCGACCGTAAGGGAGGGCTCACGACTTTGACGGGACCCTGACGGGAGAATTCGGAGTTGTGACTGGGCACGCCCCTCACCCCAGGGCTCCGTCAAAGTCTCCCAAGTGTAAGAAATAAGGG
>VFZK01000394.1 GCA_016871215.1 Acidimicrobiia bacterium
CCGCGCTGCCCAACACCTCTTGCACCATCTCATCGTCCCGCACGTATCTCACATGGTGCATTCGCGCAAAACCTAAGTAAAACATCAACACGGTCCCCATCACGAATTGGGCATTACTCAGACTCGCCGGCTGCCGCTTGACCGTTAGCTTCTCGTACAGCAGCTGCACAAACTCCAGCTTCTCCAACAACGCCGCCAGCGGTAACAGGCCGCCGTACGGGGTCAGCACCCCGCCTCCAAAGTCGTACCGGGTGGCCGCCCCGATTTTATTGGCTTTCCCCCGCGTTCTTTCTTTTCCGCTCGCAACGGCCTTTTCAGACCTCGGCGCTTTTGCTATCTTCTCCATTCGGGAGTGCTCCTTTCCTTGATCGCTCTATCAAGTCTGGATAGGTCGTCTTTGCAAACCGCCTATCCTAGGGCACTCCCGCTTTCCTTTCAATCCCTCCGTTCCGGTTCAGTCGCTATAAGCCCGCTCGGCGCATAATCTGGGGACAACCAAATCCATAGATTCTTGCCATACAATCAAGTCACGGTGTGACTCGATTCTCTTTGGAGCCGCAGCGCCCGCCATCTCCTGTCCCCTGTAACCTTACTTCACCATGCTGCTCAGATTGAAAATAGGCAGATAAAGGGCGATGAGAACAAATGCCACGATCGTTGCCAGGATCACCAACAAGATGGGTTCGATGTAGGTAAACAACTGGCTAAGACGTGCGTTGACCTCCTCATCGTAAAAGTCTGCCACGTGCCTTAGCATTTCGCTCAACGAGCCGGTGGACTCTCCTACCTGGACCATCTCAATCGCCAGCTCCGGCACAACCGGAGTCGACTCGAAGCTTTTCGACAGCGCCTGGCCCTCCCGAACCGACACAATGGCGCTTTTGACCGCCCGGGTTACCAGCTGGTTCCCAGACGAATCGGCCACGATCTCAAGCGAGTTGACCAGGGGAATTCCTCCCGAAAGTAGTGTCGACAGCGTCCGGCTCAGCTGCGAAAAAGCAAACTTGTTCCACACGTCGCCAATGATTGGCAGCCTTAGTTTGAATCCATCCAGCGCATACCCACCCTTCTCGCTTCGGCTCCAAATCCGCAGACCTGCCACAGCTCCCACAGTAATGAGCACGGCCGTCAGGAGATGATCGCGAATGCTGCGTGAAACGGCGATCAAGGTCAGCGTGATCTGGGGCAACTGCGCATTCAGCCCTTCGTAGAACGTGGCAAACTGAGGTACGACCACCGCCATCAGGTAGGTGACGAGGACGACCAACAGGACGGTCAGAATAATGGGATAGGTGATCGCCGATTTCACTTTGCCCTTGGTCGTGTCGATGACCCGCTGGTATTCGATGTACCGCCGGATAACCTCCTCCAGATTTCCGCTCTTTTCTCCAGCGTAAAGTGAAGCCGTATAGACTTTGGCGAACACCCCTTGCGCTTCGAAGGCTTCCGAGAGAAGCGCGCCCGACTTGACTCGCGCACTGATGTCGGCCAGCAACTGTTGAAAGAAAGGGTTCTTCATCCTTTGAGTCAGCAAATCCAGCGACTTAAGAATGGGAAGCCCTGCATGAATCAGCGCTAGAAACTGCTGGTTGAAAATGATGAACTCAGCAGATTTGACTTTCTTACGGCGCGAGCGGCCACCCCACCCCAGCGGTAACCCTTTCCCTTTTTGGTCAACGGAGTAGACGTAGCAGCCCTGTTCCGAAAGCCTGTGCCGGAGATCGGCTTCGGATGGCGAAGTGAACACACCGCTCACAATCTCGCCGTTGCTGTTGACGTATCGGGCGCGAAATTCGTTCATGCTTTTCACCAGCGCAGAAGCAGGAGCTCTAACGGCAGGCGCCCTGACCAGCGCCTCTGAACCTCGCTTCCCCAAGCGCGCCAAGGGGAACCGCAGGCGATGTCGCCTCTTCGGTGCCAGGATCGATACTTCGGAACAAGCCTCCAACAGATCTTACTGGGATAGAGACAGAAGAGTTGAGGCAAGAAATCAGGGAAAGAGGGGAGCAAACCGGTTCGAAGGTTGTCTTCTCAATCCTCGCCACACTCATCGACCGATCTGAGCGATTTCAGGAGAGCATCTTTGCACCTGTCAGCTGGCCTCACACTGCCCCCAGGACCTCAGTTGCTTTCGATGACCTCAGTACCTGGAGGAGCCTCGAAATCGAAGAGGCCTGCAGCCGTCCCTAAGTCCTGTTGAATGCCTGTAAAAACGAACTCGCTCATCGCGCCGTCGACATCGAACACCGTGACGCGTTGCAACTGAAACGTTTGCGGACTAAACTCCATAAGGATTCTAGCGAATTCGTCGATACCTTTTTTCGGATAGGCAAGGATGACGCGATTACCCTGAAAGAAGGGCTTTTCGTCAGAAGCCCACTCAACCTTCGAGAAGTCTCGTTTCAGATTCCCTTTGCCGAGAAGAAACAAGAACGGAATGCGCTGGTCATGGGTTTCCTTGACTTTGCTTTTTTGCAGCTGCTTCTCGTGTGGAAGATAGAAGAAGACCGTTTTCCCGTTAGAAACGAAAAGCTTCTCGGTCGGGGTCTTGTATTCCCAGCGCATCTTGCCCGGGCGTTTGAGTATCAGTGTGCCCGTTTCGGTCTTGGCAGGGCGGCGCTGGGTCTTGTAGCTTTGGATGAACTCCATTCTTAGGTCGCGAACCTGGGAATACTTTTTCTGCAGACCAGTCAGCGCGGCCTCAAGCTGCTTGTCGGCGGCAGGAGGCTGCGCCCCAGCAATTCCGCAGGCCCAGATGATCAACAGTGAAACCATCCACGAACACTTTTCTGAGGCACGGAAGTGCAAGCGCAACTTCATGAGTGCCGTATCTCCTTCGCGCGCAACTAGCACAACCTATTCTAAGAAGAAACTGCAAAGCGTGTCCACACGGGAGTTCGAGGCGAGTGAAGCGAGACATAGCACTGCCGGTGGCGAGCGGTTGCCGATGCTGATATGGAGTTCACTTGTCTGTCGAAAGTGTCACCTCATGTTGTCCCAAGCCCGGCCTGATCAAGACCGCCGGACTAAGAAACTGTTGCCTGTTCGAATCGACCCTCGTGGGTTTCGAGTACAGCAATGAGACTCACGATCATTCTCGGATGCATGGCTGCTCTAAATGTGTTGTTCGGTGTGGCGACACATTGGCTTGTGCTCACGACGCTGGGACCAGGAGCCGCCACCGACGCTCTTTATTCGAGCATCTCCCTGCCGCAACTGCTTCTGACCGTGGTCTGTGGCTCCCTGAGCCAAGTTCTCTTGCCGGCTCTTTCTAGCCAGGCCGAAGCCCAGTTAGCCGAAAGCGCCTGGAGCTTCTTTGCCACCATTTCAGCACTCTTCGCTCTGATCTCGATCGTGCTATTCGCATCGACCTCACTCTGGACCCCGTTAACCGTGCCAGGATTCACCGCCGAGAACCAGTTGCTAGCCCAAAAACT
Source organism: Acidimicrobiia bacterium (assembly GCA_016871215.1). Taxonomy (GTDB): domain Bacteria; phylum Acidobacteriota; class Terriglobia; order Versatilivoradales; family Versatilivoraceae; genus VFZK01. The sequence continues at coordinate 3,438 of VFZK01000394.1, forward strand.
AACCGGCATTCAATTAGTCGGCATGGTCTTCTCAGCCCAATCCAGCGTCCTGTGGACAGTTCTTCTTGCGCGCAGGCACTTCTTGTGGGCGAATCTCGTCCCTCCTCTCGCGGCCAGCATTGCGTTTCTCCTGCTGGTGACTACCCTGCCCCAATATGGGGTTTTTGCCGCGGTTTGGAACAATGTTCTCCGAAACGCCATCCAGACAATAATGATGCTGCCCGCCTTAGGCAAACTGAGCCAATGGCGCCTGAAAACGGAGGCAGTAGGCCGCATTTGGGCCAGTGCCAACCCGTTGTTCATTGTTTCTGGCTATTCAAAGACAGGTCCCCTCATTGACCGTTTCTTCACCTCGCTGGGTCCGGCTGGCGGTCTGTCTCTCTATAACGTTTCGCAGCAGGTGTATGGCGCGGTCAACGATGTTGTCGGCAAATCCTTGACCGCTCCCATGGTGCCGCTGCTGTCAAGCCACGCCTTCAAACAAGACTGGAGAAGCTTTCACGCCGTCTACAGAAAACGGTTCTTGACGGTCCTGATTGCGGCTGCCCTTGGGCTTCCGATCTTTCTGGTTGCGGGAAAGGCGCTGCTGGCCTTCGTCATGGCGCACGGGGGAGTCACGCATTCAGATGTTCACATGCTCTGGTGTATTCTGCTTTCTTCATTCGGAGTGTTTCTCGGGGGAACCACTGGACAAATCCTGTCCAGCGCATTCTATGCCTTAGGTAACACCCGAACGCCGGCGAAGATTGGGATCGCCGGATTCACAATGGGCGTTGTGTTGAAGGCCATTGGATTTCTGAAGCTCGGGGTCATTGGCGTAGCGATCGGGACGTCGGCGTACTTCCTATCGAATGCTTGGGCACTCTACGTTTTGCTAGAGAAGGAGTTGAGTCGTGCTGTTTCCTCAGGGCGTCGTGCTTGAAGAACGGCCTTGCCCACTTGGCTGCCCGCCTGGCGACGAGCCCGTGGTTCATCAAGGCCACGACCGGCTGCATGGTTTGCCCGGGGAATTCCAAGTGGTCAAGTGCCAGTCGTGTGGGCTGATGCGCACCGACCCGCGTCCAGTTCCGCCCTCGATGGCGTTTTTCTACCCTGAGAGCTACAGACCGTATCTCAGCACCCGCGATTTTCGAGAGCCTGTGCGGCACTCTAGGGGATGGTTGCGTCAGATCTACAACGGCATCTTTTCGACTGACCCTAAGCCGCTGCCTCAGCTGCCACCTGGGAAACTATTGGAGATAGGAAGCGCTTCTGGAGCTTTTCTGCACCTGATGAGCAGGCGGGGTTGGCAGGTAGAAGGGCTTGAGTTCTCAGAGTCAGCCGCGAAATACGCGCAGTCCAGAGGCTATCAGGTGCATGTCGGGGCCCTTGAATCTTTGTCCGGTCTCCCTCACGACTACGACCTCATCGTCGGTTGGCACGTGCTGGAGCATCTTCACGATCCCGTCAGTAGCTATCAAATGTCACAACATCGTGAAGTCCCAGAAGTGTCACAACATCGTGGAGTCAGACAAACAGAGAATTGTTCAGGGCCAGCGGAAGGAGCCCGTAGGGCGACGGGAGTTGGCCCTGAACAACGCGAAGCT
>VFZK01000395.1 GCA_016871215.1 Acidimicrobiia bacterium
AAACCGTCCAGTGGGAACTGCTCGACCGCGGTGAATTGCACCTGGTCCGACTGCAACCACCCCAGCCAGCGACCAAAAAACGGGCTCCCAGGCTTGCGTAGCCGCCCGGGGGTTTTGCAGCGGAATCTCAAGGGAAAAGCAGCAGTACAGCAGTACGGAAGCAGTGCGGATGACAATGTTGAAGCAGCCCCGAGGATCCGAGCGAGCGGTTTCTAGGTGAGAGCGATTTCTTCTCGGAAGACTAAACTTTCCCAATTCATCCGATCTTTTGCCTGCGACTAGACTAGACTTGTTTGGCTCTCGTTGAATCAGAGAACAAGGAAAAAGCTTTCCTTAGAATTGCGGAAAGCGATCGAGATTGACCCCAATTTGGCTCCAGCTCACTACCGCCTCGGACTGCTTTACCTGAGCGGTGGTCAAACGAAGTTGGCGGCGAAAGCCTTCGAGACTGCGATCGCCATCAACCCCCAATTCGCCGAAGCCGAAAGAAGTTTGGCTGCTCTGTCGGCAACGAAAAGATAAGCGTGGAGGCAGCGGGGCAGGATCGTCTGCCCGCTAGGCGAGTACTCTTTGCAGCAGTTCCTGAGCGTTGCCTAGCAAGAGCAAGGCATTACTAGGCCGGGAGAAACGGGCGCTCACGATGGTTTCAAAGCCGGTCGAACGACTCTAGACAGCGATTGCCAAAGCTAAACGAACTGATCCGCAACCCAGCAGCGGTGGGCTCGAGAACCAGCTCGTGGCTCTCCTGATCCTCCTGAGTAATGAGATAGTACATTCTCGGCTCGTCGATGGTCACGACCGTCTGGCCGTCGGGCGCCAGACGCAGGTCCTTGCCACGCAGGCCCTCAGGAATTGGCGGTCCGTCTCTGGTGACCGCCACGGTCACCGGCTTCTTCGCAACGCTCAGAACAGCGTAGACGTCGCGGCCCTTGTACGTGATGCCGAGCGAAACCCGCGCTCTGGGCTTCGAGCCTGCCACCGACTCGAAATCGTCTGGGCGGTTCAGCCACCACCCTTGAGCGAAGAATCCACGCGTCACCCTCTCCGTCGTGGGCTTATAAACCACCGACTGCTCGCGCTGAAATCCTTCCGGGTTGGCAATCTGGCCACCCCATGACGCGCCGCGCGCGTAGCCGACGAAAACCTCGTCGGACTGGATGCCGCACGTGGGGCCAAACAGCGGCTTGTCGGGTGGGATGGGATGGCCGGACAAGTCGAGAGCCCGATTGCGTTTCTTCAGCAACGCCTGAATGACCTCCTCGACCTTTCCATAGCCGCCTTCGCCGTGATGAACGTCACGAATGATTCCATCCTGATCGACCAAAAACGAATTTGGCCAGCCATTGCTGTCGTAGAGCTTCCATATCTTGTCCTTGACATCGGCAATAGCGGGATAAGGCAAAGCGAAGCGCTGGTAGGCTCGAAGCACGTTCTCGAATTGCGACGCGAAGCCAAACTCGCCTTTGTGGACGGCGATGATCTCGAATCCGAAGGGTTGGTACCGGCGGTACAACTCCTTGAGGCGGGGAAAGGTCCGGATGCAGTTGATGCAAGTATATTCCCAGAACTCAACGAGGACGACTTTACCCCGAAGGGCCGACAAAGACGTCCGCTGAGTGCCCAACCACAGGACCTCTTTGGGAAATTCAGGCGCTGGAGTGCCAGGCGTCAGCTCAGCCAAGAGGCCGGTGGGCCAGATCAGCAGCACAACCGCCATGGTAAGAGGCAGAAGAAAATGAGGCATTGTGTTCGAAGAGAGTGCTTTGTTTCCCCGCAGCAACGAGCCGGCCTGGAGAGCAGTTGAACCCTCGAGGCCGGCTCGCTTTCAGACTCGGTGAAGTGATCCAAAACAGACGAAATGAGCCCGTTCTCCAGAATCAGACTTGGATCTTGAGATAAGCTCGATATTCCTAGCCTGGATTCCAAACCTAGAGCCCCTCTGGAGGACATCCGGGCCACAGCCCTTGCGGGTGGGGCACCCCGTGCTGTCCCCGTCCTTGAGAAATACGGACCAAGCGCATTCCATGGACAACGACATACCTCGGCTCGAAAAAACACCCGTCGCGTTTAAGGTACGGTCTGCGTCCCTCGTGCGACGCAGATACCAAGCGTGACGGCACTCTCAAACTGTGATGACTGTCAGCGAACAACTAAATCACAGGGTTTTCAAATCTGTCAAGAGACCTCGGCCGGCATCTGGATGCACAATTTTCCAAGACATTCAGAATTCAGAGTAAAGTGCCCACCATGAGACCTCGGGAGTGCAAAATGCCCCTTCTGCTGTGACGTAAGAAGCGGAGATAATCACGTACCGTTTGACGACAGTAATCAACGGCAGAGTTAGCCGGTTATGCGCGATGAAACGAGGATTTTGTTCTTGTGTCGGCGCGACACGGCAGCAGGTAGGGCGGGCTGTCCTCAGCCCGCCGCGAAGTGCCGATGCGTTGGGAAAGCGGCGCGGTGAGGACACCGCGTCCTATCCTGTCGCAACCCGGATATCAAGGGCATCGCCCTTGGCTTGGACAGTCGGGCAGGCAGAATGCGAACAGGGTAGTCGGGCCTCTGGCTGGGGTACTCTCGTTGGGACGGACCGCGACTGGGAACCCAGATCATCGAGGAACCAGAGGAGACGCAATCATGGGTCGAACGATCGGCGTCCTACCCGGCGGCGTTTTTGCACTCCAGAGAGTTCGGGAACGACAGCGCTTCTCCAAGAGGAGACCAGGCCACCGCAATTGCGAATCGCAGTAGTTCGCGTGCCAACCGTGAGACGGAGGAGGTAAACGCTGTGACGCACCGCAGGTCTCTACCAAGTCGGCCAAGCCTTCGCTGGGCCTTTGTTTCGCTCATCGGCACACTCTTGGGCCTTTCCCGGGACGGCCTTTTGCTCCCAAGCCCCATCGTCCCTAACCCCCAGGGAACTGCGAAACTGGGCATCGAGGACCTCATCGCCATGCGCCGGATCCTCGCTGCACAGATTGCTCCGGACGGGTCTCAGGTAGCGTTGACGATCGAAGAAGCGGCGCCGGAAGGGCGCTCGAAAGACGGAGCCTACTCCTCACTTTGGCTCGTTTCCACCGACCGGGGAGAGTCTCATGCAGTGACTGCGACTCCGGGCGTCGTTGCTTCTCCTCAGTGGGCGGCAGACAGCCGGCGGATCGCTTTCATCTGCACGAAACCCGGCGAGTTGGCAAGTCAAGTGTGCGTTGTCGGTTCAGACGGCGGAGGGTTTAGCCAGCTTACGCATCATCCCTCGGCCGTGGCTGGCTTCAGTTGGTCACCCGATGGGAGGCAGATTGCTTTCGTGGCCGCCGAACCTGAAGCGAAGGCCCCGGAAGAGCTAAAGAAGTTCGACCTCGGTTACGACGCGATCGACGTAGGGCCTTCAGAACCAGTCCAACGCAGGCATCCCAGAAAGCTCTTTTTGCTGGACCTCGATTCGGGCCAATCCAGGCCGTTGGATGTCCAGGCGCGGCACGTCATCAGTGTCCACTGGTCTCCCAACGGGACAGAACTGTTATTGACAGTGGCTGCCCAACCTTATCCTGATTGGGAACTGTTGCGTCCGCAGATCGTGACCGTGAGTCCTGCAGGCGGAACTCCCGAGTTGTACTGTGTGACGCAGGGGAAGCTGCAAGGCTTGAGTTGGGCGCCCGACGGCAATACGATCGCCTTCCTGGGCAGCCTGGAAAACGGCACCGATTTCTTTCCAAACGGGCTCTTTGTTTGCCAGGGCCAAGGAAGCGCTCCACGAGACCTCAGCGCTGGCAGTACGTTCGCCGTCGAGAGCTTTCGCTGGATGCCTGACAGCCAATCCCTGTTGGTCGCTGCTGCGGAAGGAGGACGCCGCTCTCTGGCGAAGCTGGATCTCCCCACCCGACGGTTGGATAGGCTAGCTGATGAACCGGGCGTTCTGTCGTTCCGCTCGGACTACAGTGTGAGTCGCAGCACAGGAAGAATCGCAGCCGTGTTTGCAAAAAGCGACATGCCGCCCGAGTTGTGGACGGCGGCGTCGGCTCGCGCCACGGGCACCGCCACCCCAAGCCGGGAAACGAGCTGGAAGAAGCTGACTCGCCTGAACCCCCATTTGGAGGCCCGCACGCTGGGCCAGGGAGAGGTCGTGGGCTGGAAAGCTCAGGACGGCTGGGACATCAGCGGGATTCTGATCAAGCCGCCCGGCTACCGCCCGGGAACACGCTATCCGATGATTGTCTACCTGCATGGCTCCAATGGAGGCGAGGCAAACGACTTTCATCTGCATCAGAACGATTGGGGACAACTGCTGGCAGCTGACGGCTACGCGGTCTTGTTGCCCAACTACCGCGGTAGCATCATGGGAAGCTCCACATTCAGACGCGGCGCACGAGGAGACTATGGCGGGAAAGATCTGCTCGATATTCTGGCTGGAGTCGACTCCATGATCGAGCGTGGGATCGCTGATCCGAAGCGTCTCGGCGTCGCGGGCATCAGCTATGGCGGCTACCTTACGAACCTGTGCGCAACCAAGACGACTCGTTTCCAAGCGGCGGTCTCCGTAGCTGGCTTCAGCAACTGGGTGACTTTCCACGGAGGCGAGTCGTCAGCTCCCGAAGCGGCTGAGGTACTGGAATGGGGCAAATCGACCTACGAAAATTTCAACCTGCTTTGGCAGCACTCCCCCATCGCCCATGTTTCGAAATCCCGTACACCGATCCTGCTGATCATGGGAGAGCTCGACCCTGGAATTCCGTTAGCGCAGGGCACTCACCTCTTTCGAGGACAGCGCCATTTCGGGGTGCCCAGCCAGTTGATCGTCTATCCTCGTGAGGGCCACGGCCTGCGTGAACCCAATCACCTCAGGGACTACTACCGCCGAATCCTGGACTGGTTTGGCAAGCACCTGCAGAATGCTCGACAATAGCATCGCCGCGGTCTCAGTGCCCTCTAACTCGGTCGGTTCATGTCAGAAGCTTTCTAGGCAAAGAGAACTG
>VFZK01000396.1 GCA_016871215.1 Acidimicrobiia bacterium
GTCTGGATCAACCCTCCCGACCTTAATAAGGAGCCAGAGTGATCGATTGCTCACTAAATTCTCCCGGCAGGTGTCTCAAAATCATTGACACGCTCCGGCAAGCCTATCAGTCTGAGAAATCCTTTACCGAGTGAATGGAGGCGCGCGGAGCTGAATTGAACGAATTCCGACTTCGACTGAGTCGCTGGGAACGAACTGACCCGGAACCCGAAACATCCCCAAAATAACACTTCAAGGGAGGAAATAAACAATGATCCGACGGCTTCTAATAGCACTCTTAGTGCTAACTACTCTGCAGATCTCTTCAGCATTCGGCGCCGTCAAGGTCTCCGTGGTACACGGGATTCCCGGAGCCACAGTGGACGTCTACGTAAACGGGGGTCTACTCCTACCCAATTTTCAATTCGGAACGGTGACGCCAGTCCTCCCCGTGCCGGCCGGGAACTACGAGGTGAAGGTGTTTGCGGCTGGGGCAAACCCAGCGACTTCGATCCCGGTGGTTAGTCTGCCTTCGACGGCACTGGCGGACGGCTTGAACGCGACCATCGTTGCTCACCTCTCGGCGGTTGGGGCACCGGTTTTGACCCCTTTCGTAAACGACGTTTCGGCCATAGGGGGCCAGGGAAATTTGCCACCTGCCACGACGCCCAGCACTCGGCTGGCCGTGAGACACACGGCGCAAGCGCCCACGGTCTCGGTTGTGGCCAACGGCAGAGTGCTGGTCACGTTCTCGAACGGAGCTGAGGCGGCTGCCGATTTGCGGACACATGGATATGCCGTCTGGCTGGCGCTGCCCGGAACCAAGACACCTGTGTTCGGCCCTGTGAACGTCCGACCGGAACCGGGGGAATTGCTCGCCGTCTACGCCGTCGGCTCGATCGGCGATGGCACCTTTACGCTGCTGACCCAAAGCTTCGACTTGAACTGATTCTTCTCCGTCCGGTATTCACCCGGTATCCAGCAGTCGACCAAGCTGGATCCGGGTGAGGGCGCCGGGAATTTGGAAAAGAGGCGGTAGGGATTTGGAGTTGATGAAGTTCCACACTTTGCGGCGCAAACAGTGGGTACGGCGGCCGCTTGCTGAGGTCTTCGAGTTCTTCTCTGACGCCCAAAACCTGGGAAAGATCACGCCGCCCTGGCTGGGCTTTCGCATTCTCACACCCACCCCGATCCGGATTGAGGTCGACACGAGAATCCAGTACCGCCTAATGTGGCACGGGATTCCAGTGCGCTGGACAACGAAGATCAGGCGGTGGGAGCCGCCCTTTCGGTTCGTTGATGTCCAATTGGCTGGCCCGTACCGGCTTTGGCATCACACACATCGCTTCGAATCAGAGGATGGCGCAACGCGCATCATCGACATCGTCCGCTACCAACTCCCGTTTGGGATCGTCGGTCGGGTGATGCACTTTCTCAAGGTCGGGCGTGACGTGGAACGGATCTTCGATTACCGCTGTCAGCGCATCCAGGACGTTTTCGGCCCCGCGCCGGAGGAGGCAAAGTGATGGACGCACACGGCGCGCCGGCCCTGGTCTGGTTCCGTCAGGATCTGCGCCTGTCAGACAACCCGGCCCTGGCCGCTGCACTGAAGCGGAGCTCTGCGGTGATTCCTGTATACATATGGGCCCCCGAAGAAGAGGGGGCTTGGCCGCCGGGAGCTGCCTCGAAATGGTGGTTGTGCCACTCGCTGGCGGAGTTCAGCGCGGCACTGGAACGACGCGGCTCGCGTCTCATCATACGGCGTGGTCCCACGGCAGACGCGCTGAGCCGCCTCGCGGCAGAGACCGGAGCTGCGGCCGTGTTTTGGAATCGGCGGTATGAGCCCGCGGTGGCCGTCCGCGACACCGAGTTGAAGTCGAGGTTGGGCCAGCAGGGTCTGCTTGCTGAAAGCTTCAATGGGAGCTTGCTGTATGAGCCGGGGACGATCCGGAACCAGAGTGGACAGCCGTTCCAAATCTTCACGTCGTTTTGGCGCGCCTGTCTCAAAAGGCCCATTGTGCCATCCGCCCAGGATACGCCGCACTGGCTGCCCAGGCCGAATGTGTGGCCTGGCTCGTTAGGAGTCGTGGATCTGGACTTGGAGCCAGCGATTGACTGGGCTGCTGGCTTTCGCGAGGCGTGGTGCCCCGGCGAGGCGGGAGCCAAAAGACAATTGAAGCGCTTCTTGGAGGAAGCTCTCGCTGGTTATCACTTGAATCGGGATCGGCCGGGCGTCGTCGGCACCTCCCGGCTTTCTCCGCACCTGCACTTTGGCGAGATCAGTCCAGGGCAGGTTTGGCGTGCCGTTCGGGAGCGGATGGGTAGCCATACCGCGGCTTGCCAGTCCTACCTCAGACAGATTGGCTGGCGCGAGTTTGCGTACCACTTGCTACATCACCATCCCCAATCGGCCGGCGAGCCTCTGAGGCCGGAATTTGCCAACTTCCCTTGGCGCAAGAACTCCAGACTGTTCAGAGCCTGGAAGCAAGGCCGGACCGGGTATCCTCTGGTAGATGCCGGCATGCGTGAGCTATGGAGCACCGGTTGGATGCACAACCGGGCAAGGATGGTAGTCGCATCGTTCCTGGTCAAGCACCTACTGATCAGCTGGCAGGAAGGAGCGGCCTGGTTTTGGGATACTCTGGTGGATGCGGATCTAGCGAACAACACGCTCGGCTGGCAATGGGTCGCCGGCTGTGGGGTCGATGCCGCGCCGTACTTCCGAATTTTCAATCCTACAATCCAGGCCGCTAAGTTCGATCCGCAACGGGCCTACGTCCGCTGTTGGGTGCCGGAGCTGGAGAGCGACGAAGACGTTCCACCCCCCATTGTGAAGCATGGTGAAGCGCGCGATCGTGCGCTCGCTGCGCTGGAAAGTATCAAGAGAAAATGACTCCATTAATCCTGGTCACAGGAGCGACCGGTTACGTGGGCGGTGAGCTGTTGAAAGCCCTGCTGGCGGCTGGCCATCGGGTCCGCTGTGTCTCGAACGCCTTGAACCAGGACTCCACATCCCTCAGAACCCTGGGAATCGTGGGATCCAGTCCAGGCACTCAGCGGCTGCGAGCTCGAAACGGCCCCATCATAATGCCAAGCCCGCATTGGACCTCCACGTCCGCCCCCAACACGAGAATCGAGTTTTTCATGGCTGTTCCTCTCGCATGAAGCGGCGAGGCCGTTGCCGGGCTGAGGCCGCCTTCTCCTGCTGGCGAAAGACCCGGATTCTCTCCAGTTCGCGGGAAACTGCCCGCCCTATGCGCTCGGCCGCACGACTGATCGCTGCGGGCAGGTCTGGAGCGACCTCGCTTACAAAGAGCCTTCGTGAAGCGATACTCACTACCACACGACACACCTTGTCGCGCCCCCCCTTGGGACCGTTCTCATCCGACAGCCGGACCATCACTTCCTCGATTTGTTCTTGGTACCGGCCCAGCGCAAACCACATCCTCTGGGAGACCAACTCCTTCACTGACGCCGCGACCTCCACAAGGTGTCCGCGGATGCCGAGTTTCATTGACACACCTCCCGAAGTTGTAGGGAGCAGGGGCCCCTGCTCCCTATCTCTCACTGGATGACGGGGAATGGTCTCTGCGAATCACTTTTGCAATCGTCCGGCGGTCTCTTGCAGTTTGGCTGCCCGCGTCGCCAAACCGTTTGCATGGCCCCTTAGGAGAGACCTGTTTTTTTGAGGTTCTCCTGCCAGAACGAGTTCTTTCTTTCTGTCGTAGAAGATGGACAGAAGTTGCCAATGATGAGTTTCATAGCTGTCTCCTCTTTTGCTCTTTTTGGTTTCTCGAAACGACTGTTCACTCTCCGTACGAACCAACAGCCCCGACGGTCGGGTTCTTGGGGCAGGGCCTTGGTTCGCGCCCCGTCGAGAAGCACTTTAGAGCAGGGACCTGGCATCGACAAATAGATAGTTCAACACAAATTCATCGTCAAAAACGATGAATACGGTTGCAGGCGATCCCGAGTAGACTCGAGTCCAACACAGTGGCACACGGTTGTGGAAGGAGCGATCAGTGTCGTGCCGGTGTTACCCCTGGATGCACGGGAGGCAAAGTGACGCGGCGTGGCGACAACAGAAGCCTGTTTGGTGAGTCGCACTCGATTGGAGGGTTGCGAAGCAGAGCACGGAGAAGCGGCCGTGGGTTGCGCCATGAGGGCGGGCGCTTTGCCGGCAAGAGGAGCGGAGGAAGCTATCCGAGACAGAGGCTGGTTTGGTCAAAGGGCGCTGCTGGGATAGAGTCGACTTGCCCAGAAAGGAGACGAACTACCTTTGAGGCAAGGCGTTCTGCGCAGCGAAGAGCTGGTCGGACAACGGCCGGGAAGTTTCAGTTTACTCGGGTTCAAACCCGGTGCGGCACCGCCTTCGTGGCGGGCCCGAGGAGGGATAGTTCAGTGCCGCCGCTTTCGGCCAACTGGGTTGCACTCTCAAGCCATGAGAGGAGAATCTGCAACGTTAGAACCCAGATTATGCGCCGAGCGGGCTTATAGCGACTGAACCGGAACGGAGGGATTGAAAGGAAAGCGGGAGTGCCCTAGGATAGGCGGTTTGCAAAGACGACCTATCCAGACTTGATAGAGCGATCAAGGAAAGGAGCACTCCCGAATGGAGAAGATAGCAAAAGCGCCGAGGTCTGAAAAGGCCGTTGCGAGCGGAAAAGAAAGAACGCGGGGGAAAGCCAATAAAATCGGGGCGGCCACCCGGTACGACTTTGGAGGCGGGGTGCTGACCCCGTACGGCGGCCTGTTACCGCTGGCGGCGTTGTTGGAGAAGCTGGAGTTTGTGCAGCTGCTGTACGAGAAGCTAACGGTCAAGCGGCAGCCGGCGAGTCTGAGTAATGCCCAATTCGTGATGGGGACCGTGTTGATGTTTTACTTAGGTTTTGCGCGAATGCACCATGTGAGATACGTGCGGGACGATGAGATGGTGCAAGAGGTGTTGGGCAGCGCGG